>JAFVHC010000309.1 GCA_017474705.1 Bacillota bacterium | reverse complement strand
TGGCCACTTACGGTCCTCCTTATGTAACAGAGACTTCAATACATACAAAGTTGATTATAACACGTATCTGCATCAAATACAAGAAAAACGTTGTTTTACAAGCTTCATCGCGCTCTTGAACGCCGTTGGGATCATGATGCGGTCCAAGACTTCACGATCTGCCCAAAGCCAGTCTCCGTTTTCAGGCACACAGGAAGCGTCAGAAAGATCTGAAGAAAAGATCGTCATATGCCAGTGGATATGGGTGAATCTGTGCACCGCTTCTCCGCGGCGCACTGTGTGGTCTGGCCGGATATCATATTCTTCAAAAAACCTTTGATCCGCATCCTGAGATGAACATTCATCAATATCGACACCCGGGAATTCGAACAGTCCGCCCAGGACCGTTCCTTCCGGTCTGCGGTGCAGCAGGACCTTGTCCTCGTCAAAGAAAAGATAAACGGCTCTCCTCTGTTCCCGTATTTTGGTTTTGGGGATCCGGACCGGCAGCTGCTCCTCGATGTTCAGCATGTGTGCTTTACAATCTGCTGAAAGCGGGCAAACGTCGCAGCGCGGATGGCCCGGGATGCATACAAGTGCCCCCAGTTCCATAAGTCCCTGTGTATATGCACCAGGCTGCTGAAGCGGTATATTAGCCTCTGTAAGGGCCGTTATTCGTTTGCGGGTATATTCTGTCATGATGTCGTCCCAAAGGGCATACAGACGCGATAGAACGCGCAGAACATTGCCGTCCACAGCCGGAGCGGGCACATCGAAGGCAATGGATGCGATGGCACCGGCTGTATAGGCACCGATGCCGGGAAGCTTCAGCAATGCATCGACTGTTTCAGGGAATCTGCCATCATATTTTTCAACGATACACCTGGCCGCTTTGTGCAGATTCCTTGCCCGGGAATAGTACCCGAGACCTTCCCAGTATTTCAGGACTTCTTCGATATCAGCCTCCGCCAGCGATTGGACCGACGGGAACCGTGTCATGAACCTGTTATAATAGCCGACTACCGCCTCGACCCTTGTCTGCTGCAGCATGATCTCGGATACCCACACGGCATACGGCGACTTTGTTCTGCGCCACGGCAGATCGCGATGATCGGCGAGATACCACCGGACAAGTGACCTGGACCAGGCGTTCGACTCTTGTCGTGCATCGTTCATCAAAAGCGGCAGGATATCGTCGGTTCGGGAGATGCTCTGTATACGGATATCCAGCGCTGCAGCTTCCGCCGATAGTGACGGACTGTCTGTCAGCAGAACGGCCGCATCCGAAGAAAACCCTTCGGTCTGCGCAATACAGGCCGCAAGGGTCGTTTCGATCGGGCGAAATACAAAGCTCTTTTCAGCGTTTTTGATCTCCAGATCCCCTTCAGAGGTATCCCAAAGCATCCATTTGATCAAAGATCTACCACTTCTTTCTCGGACAATGCTGCGTAGAAAGGCAGGCGCGTACAGTGCAGTAACATCCGCACATCATACACACACCCGACGTATCCTGATGCGTACATGAATCACATGTACCGATGCGTTCAGCAAACAAGGCAGGTGCGCATGCCTCGTCCGGTTTCAATCGCAGAAGCCGTTCTATGGCCTCCTGCGTATATTCTTCAACATTGAACTCCAATAATTCACAAATACGGCAGCGCCTTTTAGAAGGCTCTGCCGTTGTTGTTTCCCGTTGCATGATCAGCGTATCGTCAAGCTGATGACGGAGCGCGCAGGCAGCTCTGCTTTGATCACGGAATCCTCGAGTACGAAATCAGTGAAGGGGACCGGCCGGACCGTCT
>JAFVHC010000308.1 GCA_017474705.1 Bacillota bacterium | reverse complement strand
CGTCTGACAGGGCCTTTATGTAGATGTCCTGGGGAGTCCGCATGTTGGACCAGCCGCCCAGCTTCTGGATCCCGGCCATAGAAACTCCTGACAGGGCCATCAGTGACGCTGCATGCTTTCGGAGATCATGGAACCGGAAATGCGGTACGTCTATCTTCCGGAGCATCCGGATAAACCACTTCGTAATTTCATCAGGATTGTATCCGACCAGCAGACCTTCCGCCGGCATCTCAGCGATGACCCATGCCGGCATCGGGACCACGCGGATCGAATCGGTCGTCTTGGGTAATTTGACAGTGTACTTCCCGTCGTCGCCCAGGACCATGTCCTTCGTGACGTGGATCTCATTGCCTTTAATGTCATCGGCCGTCAGGCAGGCCAGCTCCCCGCGTCGGAATGTGCCGAATGCGGACAGCAGGCAGGCCCGGTATAGTCGGTCGTTATTCTCCTTGGCGTAGGCCAGGACCTTCATGACCTCTTCGGTGGACGGGACGTAGCCGGTGTATTTCTTTCCCTGGGGCAGGCGGACGGAGAACCGCTTGTCTGGGCAGAACATGGCGACTGTGGCCGTGAATAGCCCGTAGACGTTCTGCACGGTCTTCCGGGACCGGCCGGCGGAGATGTCAGAGATCCACGTCTGGATCTTCTGGTTTGAGAGCATATCCAGACGGCAGGATCCGATTGGCCTGCCGGTGATGTACTGGTTTTTCTTTCTGGTGTATCCCAGGACCGGGAAGGAGAGAGGACGCCGCGCTTGGTATCTATGTATTTCTCAACCGCCTGATCCACGGTCATCCTGGGGACATCCTGCCGGGCGTCCTCCTGGATCTTGGCTGCCTGGATCAGGCAGTCTTTTTTTGTATCAGCAGTCACGGACCGGAAGATCTTCTTCCCGTCCACTGCCCCGACGTATACTTTGCTTTGCCACCGACCGGATGGCAGTTTACGTGCGTTCAAAACGTGTGCCTCGACTGAATCACTTTTCCGATCACTCTGACCGGAAGCTGCTCCACCTCATCCCAGGTGTAGATGATCGGCTCATATGCCGTATTGTAGGAAATGAGCGCTACAGAATCAGGATACCGCTGCAGCTTCTTACAGGTGCCTTCCTCACCGTTGATCGTTACAATGACAATATCTCCGTTTTCAGCGTCAGATTGTTCCCTAACTATGAGCGTATCTCCGTCCAGGATTTTGGGGGCCATAGAATCCCCTTTGACCTTGAGGGCAAACAGGTGCGCGTCACCGGCTGCCAGCGCAGGATCCACATAGACTTCCCCGATCACGTTGCCTTCGTCAAAGATTGGAGCGCCGGCAGCGACGCTACCCAACATGGGGATCCGAAAAGTATCGTAGAAAGGCATTGCTCCGTCGGGGAGCTTCTTCTCATCATCCCATCGGACGCTCCCGTCTAATTGTTTGAAAATGGTATCAAAGTCAGTCCTCATACCTTGCGCTGCCATCTTGATTATTTTAACAGATGGTGTGATCGGCTTACCGGTTTGAGGATGTTTATCTTTCTCAAGCAATGAAATATATGCCTTGCTGATCCCACTAACTTTGGCAAAATCATCCATGCTCAGATCATGCGTTTCTCTATATTCTTTAATGATAGTTCCCAGTGTCATATCATATACCTCCATGTCAAACGTATTATACATAGTGGAAGAAAAATTGTCAAATATTTTTTACGAAAAGTACTTGACAGGTCGTCTAACATATTGTACTATGAGTGTGCAACATATTAGACGCGGAGGCACAATATGGAATTCCAGATCAAGGAAATGAGAGAGAGGTCACATTTGACCCAAGAAGAACTTGCAAAAAGATCCGGTGTATCTCGGCAGCTTATCTCTATGCTGGAAAACGGAAGGCTTACTGTCACCAAGACAGATACGCTTGTTCGTTTGGCAAAAGAGTTGGGCTGCAAGGTTCAGGATCTTTTTTTAGACTGAATGTCTAACATGTTAAACAGACCATAGGAGGCACAACATGAAGTATGTAACGGTTTACTACCAGGACGGAAATCGAGAATGCGGAGCAATCTATTATGGCGTAAGCGCGGAAACGGCAAAAGAAATGTTCCGGATGGAATTCCCGGAAACGGCGTGTCTCGATCTTCAGACGAAAGTATATGAGGAGGGTTGAGATGGGACGTAAGGTACTGGCCAGCCTAATCTACATCGGCCGCAACCGGGAATGGCTGGCAAAAAGATTGGGGATCAGCGAGAGGACGCTGGCCCGGCGATTATCGGACGAAGGGCAATGGACGCTGCAGGAGCTGCGGATCATGCGGAAGCTATTTGGATGGGAGAGTTTGGAAGGATGAGTATGGGACTTAAAGTTTTGGGAGCACTGATTT
>JAFVHC010000307.1 GCA_017474705.1 Bacillota bacterium | reverse complement strand
TGAGGATGACCGTACCGTCGGTCTCCAGTTTGGCGATGGCTTCCGCGTGATCCAGTCCCGGCAGACCGGAGCCCTGCATGATCATGGCAAAGCCTTTGCCGATCTTCCAGTCAGGGTCATCGGATTCTTCCTTCCGGCCCCATTTGATCATCTCGCAGCCCTTTTCGATCGCTTCATCAAGGCCGCAGGATCCGACCGGGACGACATTCCCTTCGCGTCCTTCGCCGAGGCCCTTCAGGATCTCGAGCATATAGCCTTCCTCGACATGGTTCTTTTCGACCATGAGCTTGTAATCGATGCCGAGAGCGTCCGCGAGTTCGCCCATAGCCATCATGATGCCGTAGCTGCCCTTCGGGGTCCCATAACCCTGATAGGCGCCGGCAGGCGGGGTGTTGCAATAGAAGACCTTGAGGTCATAACCCATATTGTCGACTTTGAACAGCGGCAGCGTCTTGGAGCAGCTGTTCATCGGCACTGTCAGACAGTGGTTGCCGTACGGACCGGTGTTGGCACAGACTTCCATGAAGATCGCCGTGATCGTCCCGTCTTTTTTACCTCCCATTTTGATGCGTACGCGCATCGGATGGCGGGTGGAGTTGGCGATGAATTCTTCTTCGCGGGTGTTGCGGTAGTAGACCGGTTTCCCGGTGATCCAGGCGGCGTAGGCGGTGAGGTCTTCGACCAGGATGCACTGCTTGGCACCGTAACCGCCGCCGACGCGTTCCTTGATGATGTGGATCTTATTTTCCGGAATGCCCAGGACCCAGGCGATGATGCGGCGGCAGTGATAAGGTACCTGCGTGGAGGCATTGACCACAAGACGGCCGTTTTCGACATGTGCATAGCAGACGTGCGGCTCCAGCGGGGCATGCTGGACCTGGCTGCTCTGATAGGTCCGGTCGACGATCGCATCCGCTTCAGCGAAGCCCTTTTCCAGATCGCCGATGTGGCCTTTGTTGGAGGCAGCGATGTTTTTGCGGATGTCCGCACCCAGCGGGAACTGGTAGACCACTTTCCCTTCACGGGGGTCACCCGCTTTCGCGTTATATTCATCCAGATTATCGGGGGCTCCGGCATTAAAGGAGACTATCCCGTTATGGACCAGCGGTGCGCCTTCTGCCATGGCTTCTTCGACCGTAAACACGGCGCCCAGCGGTTCATATTCGACTTTGATGAGGGAGGCCGCTTTGTCTGCGATCTCCGGTGTCCTGGCAACGATCCCGGCGACGCGGTCACCGACATGGCGCACTTTCCAGTTCAGCAGCCGGCGGTCATGCGGGGAAGGTTCGGGATTCCCCTGCCCTGCCTGCATGTAAGTGACATCCGGGCAATTGGCCGCGGTGATAATAGCTGCCACACCATCCAGCTTTTCCGCTTCGGAGGTATCAATGGATTTGATATAAGCGTTCGCAAAAGGACTGCGCAGCACGTGCAGGCACCAGGCATTTTCCGGGACCTTGTCTTCCACGAAGACCGGTTCACCGGAGACCAGCGCGGCTCCGTCGATCTTTCCGATGGGTTTCCCGATGAAATCGAGATTCGGGCGGAAGGACGGTGCGATCTCGCTCCGGAATGCGCCGGTATCCCGCAGTTCACAGGCGAGTTTCACGACAAGGTAGTAGTGTTCATAGCCGGCATCACGGATGTAGATGCTTGAAAGGACATCTTTGATCTGTTCGCGGGTCGGGTTGGGATGCTGTTCCAGCAGCCAGGTGAGGATCAGCGCGGCGGCAGGAGCGTTGTAAGCGCTCTGTACGATACCGGAGGCGACCATCGCCTTCTGGACATAGTTCAGTTCACGTCCGGGCTGCAGCAAGGATTCCGCTGTCCGGATATCGGCGTTTTCCACCTGAAAAGCAGGATCAGGTTGGAATAGCGCAGCTTCCCGTTGAAGATGATCGTATCGGATCCGCAGAAGCCTTCCACATCATCGCTGTCGCGGACAGAATAGTAACCGGTGCGGTATAGAGCGTCACGCAGACGGTCGGTCGGCGCGCCGGAAAGCAGGACCGTTTCACCGTTGATCTTACATTTCCAGTGTTCCATGTTAGTTCCTCCTCAGGGTGAATGCGGTCTTTGCGAGATATT
>JAFVHC010000306.1 GCA_017474705.1 Bacillota bacterium | reverse complement strand
CGATCTGGAATTTGAGGTCACCTCGGAGGACATGGAATTCGAAACGGTCCTCGAGGGAGATCATTACAATATCATCCCGCGATTCCCTGATGATTTTGAAAAGATCAGCAAAACGGAGATCACAGGCAAGGCTTCCGCTGTTTACACAGAGCAGAACCACGATCCCGCTTCGGATGAAGCATCCTTCGATTTTTCCATCGAGATCCCGGCCAAGGACTTCGAGATCAAGGTCTCCGGCGGTGCTGAAGACGGCAAGTACAAATTGTCTCAGCTGGAGGAGGAAGCGCCTTTCGTCGTGACCTTCTTCTACGGCGGCGAGCAGATGAAAGAAGACGAAGTTGCCCAGATCGACTTCGATGTCACAGTGGCAGACGCCGACGTCAAGTTCGACGCGATGCGCGAGGGAGATCATTACAACATCTATCCGCGCTATCCGGATGCTTCTCATCCTGAGAACACCAGCGACGGAGACGTTGCTGCGAAAGTAACGGCTCAGTATACGGCGCCGGGACACGGAACGGCCGAAGCGGAAGCAGATATCAACATCAACATCGAGAATGACGTCACAGGCCTTTCCGCCAAGCTCGATAAGAGCAAGGAACGCTTCACTTTAGCGGAGCTGGATGGATACAGCATGGATCTGGCCCTGCTGATGGGCGGCGAACCCCTTTCCGAGGAAGAGATGAACAACCTGGACGTCCAGGTCGTCATCGCGGACAAGAAGGGCAATAACATCCCCTGCACCGTCGAAAAAGATCCGGTCGGATCGAAAGCCAGCATCATCTTCAGTAAAGATGGCGTAAAGCTCGGCAAGTACAAAATGGAGGTCAGGGCTTCGACACTCAACGAGCTTGGTGAAACGACCGAGTCCACGGATCATACGAAGCTCAACATCAAGCTCCTTCCTGTCTGGGTCATCATGACGGCCATCTTTGCGGCCATCGCCCTCATCTCACTGCTGCTCTGGTTCATTCTGAGCCGCAAGGTCCTGCCGAAGAAGGTCATCATCTCCAATACCCGTTATATGGTGGACGGTGAGCCGAACCCGGGTGATGCGACACCTGTTTTCAAAGGTGCACGCAAGAAGGTGGGTACGATCCAGATCACTCCGCCTAGGGCAGTCATGTATCCCGGTGTCAGGGCCAATTACACCATCCATGTGGCGGCCTCCGATACCCGGTTCAAGGTGCTGAAGAAGAAACTGACCGGCAAGGGGAACCTGACCGTCATGTGCACAGGCATCGATGCGCGCAACAATATAAACCGCATCATGCTTTCCGGTACGGCCTATAACTGGGACGACAGCCACAACCTGAGGCTGCCGCCGGGAGAAGAATCGATCCCGCCGTTCCGGGTCGCGAATGAAGATACATCCATCATGAATGCTACGGCCGTGTCCGGCGGCAATGAAGTCGCCCTGACCATGAGCTGCACGCTGAACTTTAAATAACATCGTACACAGAGCGAATGCAACACATGCAAAGCTTGAAATAGGAGGATAAAAAATGAGTAAAGAAATGCTGAAAGAGAATATCGTTGACGCCCCTACCTTGTTCGTCGGCGTCGGCGGTACCGGCAGTGACATCGTCCGTATGGTGGCTGAGATGTGCAAGCCCGGCGAAGTAGAGAACATCAGCTTCGTCTGCCTGGACACCAACGTCAACGACCTGACCAACGTGGAGAACAGCGGCGCCAAGATCTATGCCGTGTAGACTTCCACCACCCAGACGGTCGGTGATTATCTGGACTATGACAATGACGCGCTGCGCAACTGGTTCCCGAAGAACGCGGTCATGTATGATAAGACCGTTTCCGAAGGCGCCGGCCAGGTCCGTGCCATTTCCCGTCTGGCCCTGAACTCCACCATCAAGACCGGCAAGATCGCTCCTCTGTACGATGCGATCGACAACCTGTTCCGTAAGGACGGCCGCAAACTGAAGCAGGCCATGCGTGTCGCCATCGTTTCCACCGCTTCCGGTGGTACCGGTTCCGGTATCGCGATGCCTCTGGCCATGTTCATCCGCGACTATATCAAGAATAAATATCCGCAGACCGGTACGATCGTGCGCTCCATGATCCTGCTGCCGGAGACGCTGGATTCCGTCATCACCTCTTCTGTCGAGCGTGACAGCCAGCGCCGCAACGCCTACGCGACCATCAAAGAGATCAACGCCTTCATGATGAAGGGTTCGGGTTTCTGCGATATCGACGGTGAGTTCAGCCGCTATCGAGACCTGCACCTCGATGTGCCGATCGCTGGTACCAACGAGCGCAAGTCCCTGTCCCTGCTGCCCTTCGACTTCTGCTTCCTGCTGGACGGCCAGAACTCCGAGGACAACACTCTGGTCAACTTCGGCCAGTACAAGCGCCAGGCCGCACAGGCTCTGTACGAGCAGAACATCGGCCCGATGCAGAAGGGTGCCTTCTCCGTAGAAGACAACATCATCAAAGAAATGTCGAACCCGGGCAACCTGGGCCGCAACCGTTTCGGCGGCATCGGCGCGGGCGTCCTGCGTTATCCCTATGAGCAGATCGCTGAGTTCATCTCCTACGGCTGGGCTATGGAAAGCATCGGCGGCAAGGGCGAAGCTGCGAAGTGGTCCAAGTACGACAACGAGTATGCCATCAAGCTGGCGGAAGCCCGCAAGAAGGGCCTGTCTCAGGAAGAAGCGCCGAAGCTGGCGGACGTCTATGCCCAGACCGTGGACAATGCGACCGACAACTTCTCCAAAGACCTGCGTTCCAAGTTCCTTGCGAACTCCGATCGCCGTGTCCGCGCCTATTTCTCCGCTCTGGCCACATACATGCATGACAACGTCCGTTCCAGCGCGGCGATCCGTGAGGCTATGACTCCGGCCAGCCATCTGGAGAACAAGATCGATTACGAAAACCTGGATGCCAACCGCGGCAGAGCTACGGCCAACCTGGACCTGCTGCGCGAGTTCGAGCGTGCGGTCAACGAGAACGCGAAGAAAGTCGCGGAGAGCGTTGCGGAAGCGGTCTTCATGAACGAGGACAAGACCATCAACGCGAAGCTGCCGCATACCCTGGAATTCCTGCTGAAGAATTCCTACGGTGAAGTCAGCCATCCGAACGCGGCCCGCTACCTGCTGTACAAGGTGCAGACCGAGATCAACAAGCGCGTCCGCACGACCGAAGCCAATCTTGAGCAGATCCGCGATACCTTGGACCTGTACTCCGATGATGCCAGCAACGAGAACCTCTTCGACGTCGGCAAGACCCGCAGAGAGAAGGAAGACACCATCGACCTGATGGCTGCTGGAGAGTCTGCTTACAAGGATAAGTACAACCAGGAATACTATGACAAACTGAACAAGAACTTCACAGCCTACTATGGCGCCATCAGCGAGTACTGCGACCTGATCGCCGAGCAGGAAGCCTACAAGATCGGTTCCGAGTTCGTTAAGGAACTGTGCAAGACCTATGAGAAGTTCTATCATACCTTCGGTGAGAAGGTCGAGGCTCTCGAGCGCAAGAGAGACGACATCATCGATGAGCTGAAGTTCGTCAAGGGCGACTCCGTCCTGAACATCTGCGCGAGCAAAGCCATGCTGGAAGAACTAGCACAGACCACGAAGAACCAGAGCGCGGAAGGCTCCCTGCTGAGCTCCGAACTGAACGCCAAGATCTTCGACGCGGTCAAGGCCAACGTCGCTTTCGAGCGTGAGATCCGCAACGCGGACATCGTCGAGGAAGATAAGCGTATCGACATCTTTGATGACATCATCCTGGGCTACTTCCTGGACAGCGTCAAGGACAACTGCGATACCATCGATCTCAACATCGTCGAAGCCATCGCCATGGAAAACCGTCTGGCCGCCCGCATCAAGATGCGTGAGAACCAGAAGGACAGCGGCGAAGAAGGCGAGAAACTGTTCGACCATGTCACCCATAAGGACAACGAGAACTACATCCGCAAGATGATCGAGAAGGGCGTCCGTCTGGCGGCCCCCGGCATCCAGAGCATCCGCAATGAGGAAGACCGCATGGTCCAGTGCGCGGCTTATAACGTATCCCTGAAGGATATGCGCAACTACCGCGTCGACGATCTCATCGAGGTCAGCAACAAGGCAGCGGTCGACACCATTTCCAAGTATGAGATGCACTTCTTCAATGCTTTGTACAACATCACCCCGGATAAACTGAAGAAGTTCTCCTGCTACAGCGAGAGCGAGACCGGTGTCAAGAACGCGGGTCTGTACCACAATGCTTATGTGACCTATGCACGTCATATCGGTCCGGATTCCACCAAGAACACCCAGATCTCCACGCATATCGACAAGCGCTGGGATTCCATCGCCACCATGCCGGAGCTGGATTTCGATTTCCAGAACGCGCAGATGATGAAGATCCATCAGGCGATGATCTATGGTCTGGTCCACAACTCTATCACCTTCCGCAAACTGTCCGCCAGCGCCGGTCAGAAGCGCGTCTATCGGTATGAGAATTCCGACGAGCGCTACGTTGACCTGATCGTTTCCAACGGCACCATGTGCGATGAGTTCTACGAGATCCTGGATTCCCTGTACATCAGCTCCTCCATCGTAGAAGACATCGGCGTCGTCCGCAGCAAGAGAAACGCCAAGGACCGCGTCCGCAACGCGAACTATGTGGATACCGCATTCTACAACGATCTGCAGAACTTCAAGATCGATACGCTGCATGAAGGCCAGGCCAGCCTCTTCGAGATCCCGGTGGCGTACTACAATTCACTGCCGAACAGCCGCCGTTTCGATGACGAGATCTCCGCTTTGGTCGATGCCGTGATCAAGACCTTCGAGGACGAAGCCTACACTTGGGAGAAAGCTGAAGACGCCCGCTTCATCCTGTGCGATGAACTGGTCAAGCAGTTCAACCTGTTCCTGGACAACTTCGAGAAGTGCGAAGGCCTGCAGGCCAACATGAGTGTACAGGATCATCCGGTGGTCGATGTGATCTTCCGCAAGATCAAGAACGTCCTGACGATCGATCCGGAACCCGATGAATGTGAAGAAACTCTGGAAGCTCTGAAGAATCGCATCCGCGAGTGATCATACTGACAGCAATACTTGTCCGGGCCGGTCACAGGCCGGCCCCGGAAAAGAATGGAGGTGAAGGAATTTGTTCACTGTCGTGATCGCTGAAAAAGAGCATCTGGACAGTATCCGGGAAAACCATATTTTCCTGGATCCGTTCATCGACAAGAAAAACGTCGCGTTCTGCGAGTGGAGAACAGATGAACAAACTCTGAGAGAAGCCGTTCCCAAACTGGAGGAAACGGTATCCCGCCGGGAGCACTGGCGTGCTGTCATCGTTTGCAATGAGGATGGTCTGAATCGGAAGAACCCGTTCGACCTGGTCGATTATACAGCGCCTGTCCGTCAGTATGACAAGGCGCCGATGGATGAACCGGAAGGCGATGAGCCAAAGGGCAAGGCCCGCGGCATGAACCTGGATGAGCTGACCGAAGAAGAAGGCAAGATCCTGGACCGCAATCTGTCGCAGTATCTGCAGAGGCTGAAAAGAGCCAAGTTTGCTGCGTTCGAACAGGCGGCACAGAATCCGCTGACCCGTCTCGTCACCTATCTGTGCCAGCCTCCGCTGATCACACCGGGCATCAACCGGGCCAGCGTCGATCCGGAATTCAACGAGTATCTGGAAGAAAACGCGAAGAAGCAGGAACTGCGTCAGCAGATCCTGAACGACGAGAAAGTCAATTTCACTTTGCCGGACACGGTCTACTGCGTGGCCAAACGCACCTACATGAACGAGGGATATGACATCCCCCATTCATGGACACCGCACGAGGACCTGCATTATTCCCGGTTCTTCGACCAGAACATGTATTTTGACCGGATGCGGTATTTTGTATTCGACATCCTGCCCCGAAACCACAGCAACTACACGTTCGATTACATCCGTTTTCTGTTTGTTCTGCTGATCCTGTCCGGCCATGATGCCCCGACAGGTTCGATCCGTCCCGAGCGGGTCTATAACCTGCAGTGCGAAAACGATGAGGATGGGCTCGACGAGCTCCTGTCCCGCTACCAGTCCAGGATGAGTGCTACCATCACTGATCTGAAGAGCCGGATCCGGGACCGGGAATCCAAACAGAAGGAACGCCTGTCCGACCGTGAGGCGAATTCGATCTTCTGCGCCAATGTGGCCGTCCCGGTCGCGGTGGACTCAGAGATCGACACACGCGGCCTTCTCGCGGATATCAAAGCATATAAACTCTCCGGCAACTGCCCGCAGGATGAGCATGGCGTCTGGAAAGGACAACTGCAGTCCTCCAAAAAGACGCTGCGCCAGCTGCTCAAGCAGCCCCGCCGCGCATTGAAAAAGGCAACCGGTGACATGCACCGCATGAACACCGCTGATTTTGATAAAGCCATGCTGCTCAACGAATTCCAGCTGGAAGATCTCGAAGAGCACATCCAGGCTGAAGAATTGAAAATGGTCACCACTCCGACGATGAACCTCATGAACGTCGAGGAGTATGACAAGAAAATGCAGGAAGCGGACGAAGAAGTCTGCAAGAAGATCGAGACGCGCATGAGCCGGAAGATCACCCTTGCACTCGGCGCCAGCGTGCTGCTTCTGTACATGATCGGTTTCCTGCCTTTGATCACCAAAAACCTCAAGATCTCCAAGACCATGATCGGATCGCTCAGCATCTTCGGAATCGCCTTCGGGTCGCTGCTGCTGCTCCTGATCGTTACGTTGTTCTTCCTGAGACGCGGCATGAGGCAGACCGTCGATGGATTCAACGATGTGATGCGGGGCGTCAAGAACGATCTGGACCAGTCGCTGATGCAGTACTCCAAGTATCTGAGCAGCGCCTGCAACGTCATGCGGGGCAACTCCGTCCTGAATTATCGTGATCAGGCGGAAGATACCGGCACGACCGAGGTCCGCATCATGCGCAAACATGTGATGGATCTTGAGAAGCGCAGAGCGGAGATCCAGGAGATCTTCGGCCGTTACATCACCGGCAGATATGATTTGTCCGGCGCAGGTGAAGACGGCTACGAGTTGGATTTCTACCGCACCAAAGATTATGAGTTTGACCTGCCGATGAAGGAGACGGACATCCGCAACATCGAATTCATCGAAACCGGCAACCTCATCCGTGTGCCGGTCCGCTTTGTCAAATCGTTGAAACTGCAAAGGGAGGAGCTCTATGATACATAATATCTTACGTTATGGACGCTACCTCCTGGCGCTTCTTCCCTTTATCTTCTTTGTGTACCGCAACTGGAAGGCGAATCTGAAGAAGCCGGAACGCAGCCGTCAATTCCTGATGCCGCTCCTGGCGCTCATCTACTGCCTGCTCATCTTCCGTTATCTGAACAAGATCAATGATCTGCTGACCGCGTTCATCTATGCGATCCCGCATCTGCTGACACGCCTGAGCACCTGGATCGCCGGTCTGTTCGACGGAAAGATCGCGGCCGTAGCGAAAGTCATCAGCCGTCTGGCGGATTTCGTCACCAGGCTGCTGGCTCGTCTCAAGATCGTTTTCATCCTGTTCTTTGCGGAGAACACCTTGTTCCTGCTGGCACATATCTGGATCAAACGCATCGTGCTGCAGTTCCTGAAACGGATCTGCAAGCCGGGCCAGGTGCTGCATGACAAGGTAGCCGGGCTCTTCTATGAGGAGGATCCGGACACGCACAATTGGTACATCAAGAAGCATTTCGGACAGGCACGTACGCTGCTCAAGTCCGCGTATTTCGGGACCACCGCGATCACGATCGTGGCAGGGCTGGCTGCCGTCGCGCTGTACCGCGCCAATGGATGAGGTCGGGCGCCCATACGTGTTGCCGGACGCCGGGCACCGAGGCGGGGGCCCAGTGCGGGATGACGGGCATGACGGGT
>JAFVHC010000305.1 GCA_017474705.1 Bacillota bacterium | reverse complement strand
GTGCTAGGGAGCGGGCTGCGGCAAACCCCATGCCTTGAGAAAGGTTCTCTTCCAAGGCTATTTTAAAAGCGGGTGGTTCCGTCAAGGCGGTTTCAGCAGCCTTCTGCAGTAAAGTCAGATCAGAGGTCTCGCATCCAAAACTCAGATGGGTCACGATGCCGGTGCTCGCAAGCAGACGGACCCCGGCCTCCGCGAATCCTTCACTGCTGGAGATGGCGCTGGCTGTGGGCAGTTCCAATACCAGATCCGCACCGCCGGCCAAAGCCATTTTCGTGCGCGTCCATTTATCGAGGAGCGCCGGTTCGCCACGCTGCACAAAATGCGGGCTCATCGCGGCCACGACAAAAGCACCGTCTGCAGCCTCCTTGGCCAGACGGATCTGACGGGCATGTCCGTTATGGAATGGATTGTATTCCGCGATGATACCGATACAGTGCATGATGCATACCTCTGCGAATGTATTATGGGTCCCATTATAAAGAATCCGAGAAGCAGGGTCAAGCCCGGATCAGGGTCCGAAAAATCTGAAAATGAAGAAAAACGGAGTAAATAAGAGAAAAAAAGAGAAAATAAAAGAATATTTGATATAAACGACGATAAAACATAGTCATCAAAGTTGATATATAGGCACAAAATGAATAAACTATACCATGGTTTAGCACTCGACGAGCACGAGTGCTAATAACATGAAAAAGTACATTATAACAGGAGGATAAGATCATGAAGCTTAGACCCTTAGGAGATAAGGTAGTTGTGAAGCAGCTGGAGGCGCTTGAGACCACGAAGTCCGGTATCATCCTGACCGGCGGCGCGAAGGAAAAACCGCAGGAAGCCGAAGTCATCGCGGTCGGCCCGGGCGGCGTCGTAGATGGCAAGGAAGTCGTCATGCAGGTGGAAGTAGGCCAGAAGGTGTTCTATTCTCGTTATGCCGGCACGGAAGTCAAGCTGGACGGCGAGGAATATATCATCGTGAAACAGAGTGATATCCTGGCTGTTGTAGAAGAGTAATTGAAAAGAGGGAATTATCATGGCAAAAGAGATCAAATTCGGAACTGAAGCAAGAAACGCGCTGGTCAAGGGTGTCGATCAGCTGGCTGATACCGTACGTGTGACCCTCGGCCCGAAAGGCCGCAACGTCGTTTTGGACAAGAAATATGGCGCACCGCTGATCACCAACGATGGTGTTACCATCGCTAAAGAGATCGAACTGGAAGATGCATTCGAGAACATGGGCGCGCAGCTGGTCAAGGAAGTTGCGACCAAGACCAATGACGCTGCTGGTGATGGCACCACGACCGCTACGGTCCTGGCACAGGCTATGATCCAGGAAGGCGCGAAGAATATCGCGGCCGGCGCGAATGCTATCATCCTGCGTAAGGGTATGAAGAAAGCGACCGATGCAGCTGTTGAGGCGATCAAAGGCATGGCCATCCCGGTCAGCTCCAAGGAACATATCGCACAGGTCGCCGCCATTTCTGCCGGAGATGAAGCGGTCGGTACCATGGTCGCTGATGCAATGGAGAAGGTCTCCAATGACGGCGTCATCACCGTTGAGGAATCCAAGACGATGAACACCGAACTGGAGCTGGTCGAAGGTATGCAGTTCGACCGCGGTTATCTGTCCTCTTACATGGCGACCGACATGGAGAAGATGGAAGCCAACCTGGAGAACCCCTTCATCCTGATCACCGACAAGAAGATCTCCAACATCCAGGACATCATGCCTCTGCTGGAGCAGATCGTCCAGATGGGTGTCCGCCTGTTGATCATCGCTGATGATGTCGAAGGCGAAGCTCTGGCGACCCTCGTTGTCAACAAACTGCGCGGCGTCTTCAATTGCGTCGCCATCAAGGCTCCTGGCTTCGGCGATCGCCGTAAGGCCATGCTGCAGGATATCGCTGTACTGACCGGTGGTACCCTCATTTCTGAGGAACTGGGCCTGGATCTGAAGGATGCCACCATCGATATGCTGGGCCGCGCTAAGTCCGTCAAAGTACAGAAAGAGAATACTGTTATCGTAGATGGCGCTGGTGACAAGGAAGCGATCAATGCCCGCAAGGAGCAGATCAAAGCCCAGATCGAGACCACGACCTCTGATTATGAGCAGGAAAAACTGAAGGAGCGTCTCGCCAAACTGGCCGGCGGCGTAGCCGTGATCAAAGTCGGTGCCGCAACCGAGACCGAGATGAAAGAAAACAAGCTGCGTATGGAAGATGCTCTGGCAGCGACCCGTGCCGCAGTCGAAGAAGGTATCGTCAGCGGCGGCGGCAGCGCTTACATCTATGCGATCGAAGCCACCAAGAAGCTTGCTGATACCCTGGCAGGCGACGAAAAGACCGGCGCGCTGATCATCGCGAAGGCCCTGGAAGCTCCGGTACGCCAGATCGCGGCGAATGCTGGTGTCGAAGGTTCCGTTGTTGTGAACAAACTGCTGGAATCCGCTGAAGGCACCGGATTCAACGCTCTGACCGATGAATATGTCAACATGGTCGAAGCCGGTATCATCGATCCTGTCAAGGTCACCCGCTCCGCACTGCAGAACGCAGCTTCCGTAGCATCCACCTTGCTCACGACCGAATCCGCCGTTGCCGACATCCCCGCCCCCGAACCCGCTGTACCCGCAGCAAACCCGGGCATGGGTATGATGTAAACCAACCTAAAGAATCATACAAAACGAATCCCCTGACGACATGCTTGCATGATCGGAAGGGGATTCGTTTTGCATGATTCGCAGCTTGTATCCATCGATCTATTATTGAGTCTTTGTTCCGAGTGGACACTAAACTTAAAAACGACTGACTTTGATCCAATGAATGGATCTATAACCGTGGATCCTGCTTTTTGTATCCACTGAAAGGATCTGATGATCCTGTAAATCTCAGGACCACTCCGTTTGCTGATGGACACAAATCTTACATGAGCAGAGATCAGATCCATTCTATGGATCTGAAACTGCAATTACAGCATTTTATATCCACTCATTTTTGGTACACCTTCCATATGGAGTGGATATAATTTCCTAAAAACAGAAGGTTTGCTCCAAATCATGGATCTAAAGCGCCTGATCACGAAAATTGTGTCCATTCGGTACTGGATCATCCGGAAAGGATGTTTGTTTGCAGGAGCGGATCAGCAGGCTTCAAACACTTGTAAACGAACACCGCGCAGGATCAAGTCGGCCGGAAAACCTTGTTATTCCGCTCAGAGTCTGCTATAATCAAAACAAATCATACTTTAGAAAGGATGCCCGCATGCCTCGTCAAAGCATTTTCGATATGCCGGTTTCCAAAGTTTATCCGCTGCTTCTTCAGAAAGCAGAACGTAAAGGCCGAACAAAAGAAGAACTGGATATAGTCATCCATTGGCTGACCGGCTATGAAATGGATCAGGTGGATCAGAGTATGCCCTATGGGCTGTTCTTTGAGGATGCTCCTGCCATGAATCCTAAAGCGACCTTGATCAAAGGCAAAATATGCGGCATCGCGGTCGAATCGATCGAAGATCCTTTGATGCAGAAAATTCGCTGGCTGGACAAATTAGTCGACGAGCTCGCCAAGGGCAAACCACTGGAAAAGATCCTGAGAGGATAGAATGGAGCATTACGAATATGATGCTGTCTTGCATGAGATGGCAGACAATGGTGGTGCCTATGTTGTATTTCCCTGGGATATCCGAAAGGAATTCGGCAAAGGCCGTGTAAAGGTACATGCGTCCTTCGATGGTATCTCCTATGACGGAAGTATCGTCAATATGGGGCTGACCAACGAGGATGGATCGATTTGCTACATCATTGGCGTACGCAAGGAAATACGCAAAAAACTGAATAAAACTGATGGTGACATGCTGCACGTTTGCATCGTGACAAATGATCAATAAAAGGAGAATGCATATGGACGTCAGTAAGCTGTATTGGACAAGAGAACCACAAAGTTTCACTATCCGACCCGACAGGATCGAGATCACGACCGCACCGCATACGGATCTTTGGCAACGGACCTATTAT
>JAFVHC010000304.1 GCA_017474705.1 Bacillota bacterium | reverse complement strand
GGTGGGCGTCACCAATGTCAATCTCTCCAAGATCAAAACGGGCAAGGTGAACGCCATCCGCTTCTCCACGCTTGATGCGATCTGCAAAGCTCTGTCCTGCCAGCCAGGTGATATCCTGGAGTATCAGGCGGCAGAGGAGGCCTGAAGAGGGGATCGGAACAACTGAATAATGAGAAATAGCGAAAGCCGCCCGATTTCCTGATGAAACGGGCGGCTTTGTGCTGCGATCAATTCTTATGTCCTTTTTTATAGATCGTATAATCGATCACTTCGCGCTGTACATCCATCGGTAATCGCGTGAAGTGATACAGCATTTCCTTGACCTGTCTGGAGAGGGGCGGGACCGGCGCTTCAATATAACGGATCAGAGCGTCGTCGCCATCGGCCAGTACCGGATCTCCCTGTTCATTGAAGAAGTATTCCGGTTCCAGTTCGACACACGGCGCGATGAATTCGTCGGAAGTCATGCCGTAATAATGGGCGATTTTATAGATCACATCGATACCGGGTGTCCGTTTGCCGCTCTCATAGTTGCTGTAAGTGCCCTGTTTGATGCCGATGACAGCAGCTACATCCACCTGCTTGTATCCGTGTTTTTCCCTTAGCGCCCGAAGTCTGTCGGCAATCGCCTGACGGATCTCTTCGGACGTTTTTCTGTCTTTTCCCATGGCATCAGTATAGCAAATCCCCCGTTGCGCATATGTCGATCGCGGATTATAATACGTCATATGACATAAACAATGATCCGGATTGAAGAAGCGTACGCAGGCTCCCTGCAGGATGCGCGAGACGGGGATACAGATGAACAAACTGATAAACATAGACGAGTATCCCGTCAGGAATGTCCTGAAGATGCTTCTGTCGGATAAGACCACGGGACAGAATATCCGTTTTGCGACAGATGCATACAGTGATGCCGGGATCCGTGCAAAAACGCAGATCACGGAAGAGATCCTGTTCGGATCAGATCCGTTATTGCTCCAGCCGCGGGTGTGCAAAAGTCTGAGCGAACAGGCTGATCGCACCAAAAAGAAAGCGGAAGTATTTACGCCGGCCTGGATCTGCAACAAGATGAACAACCATTGTGATACGGAATGGTTCGGCCGGGAAGGGATCTTTAATACAGAGCGGGAACAGGATTGGGAGCCAACGTCTGATCCGGTTCCGTTTGACAGCAAAAAGACCTGGCAGCAGTATATCGACTCCAGGAGACTTGAGATCACCTGCGGGGAAGCACCTTACATTGCCTCCCGATATGACGCCGCGACGGGTGAACCGATCCCGGTCGGAAGAAGGATTGGGATCCTCGATCGAAAACTGAGAGTCGTGAATGAGAACACGGACAATGAGAGGGACTGGACCCGGTGGAGTGTTCGTGCGTTTCAGAGTGTGTACGGATTTGAGTATCAGGGGGACAGCCTCCTGATCGCGCGGATCAATCTCGTCATGACATTGGCGGAATACATGCAGGAACGATGGGGGAAGGCACCGGATCTTTCCCTCGTGACAAAGATCGCCAATATCGTCGCATGGAATCTGTGGCAGATGGATGGGATCACAGGGACCGTGCCGTACGGAATGCCGGTAAAGCAGATCACGCAATACAGTTTCTTCGACAACGTTCAGGTGGAGCAGGAGCCGAAGCCCGGCGACGTGGATTGCATGATCTATGACTGGCGCAGCAGAAGGCCGGTGACATACAGAAGCATAAAGAAAGAGTAGGCCCGCGAGATCATGCGTCACAGACTTCTTTCCATGAACTGATGCAGATTGAGCCGGACGGGTGATCCCGGGTTCTGCGAAGGCGATGATTCAGACAGATGAATCAGAAAGCCCGCAAACCAAAGGAGAAACCCGGATGAAATTCGATTTT
>JAFVHC010000303.1 GCA_017474705.1 Bacillota bacterium | reverse complement strand
GACGGTGTATGCAGTGTTTGCATCATTTCTTCATCACACTGCGCAAAGTCGAAGCGTGCATCCCGTACGGTGCCGATCTGCAGTATATGGCTGCCGGCCTGGTACGGCATGTGCGTGCGCAGTGCCAGTTCCGCCGCAGCTCCGGCCAGCACAAGGCCAGCCGTCAGTCTGCCGGAAAAATGCCCTCCTCCGGAGGGATCCGCGAAGCCACGATACTTGACCTGACCGCTGTAGTCCGCCTGGGACGGGCGCAGACCGCCGGACGTATAATCATCTCGTCTCGCGTCCCTGTTGGGGATCAGGCACATGATGGACGTACCTGTCGTATATCCATTATAGACCCCACTGAGGATCTGTGCAACATCTTCTTCATTCCTGGCAGAAGCAAGAGCGCCGCCGGGGCGTCTGCGTTTCAGCTGAGCCTGGATATAGTCCTCATCCCATCGAATACCGGGTTCCATTCCATCGATGACGACGCCGATCCCCGGTCCATGGGATTCTCCGAAGATATGGATCCGATACTGCTGGCCCCATCTGTCACTCATCGAACTGACCTCCGATCGCTTCCAGTGCCTTCCAGAAATCAGGCCAGGATTTGCGGACCGCGTCTGCACCTTCGATCTCGATCCCCCGGAACGTACGCAGAGCAAGGATGGCCAGTGTCATGGCGATGCGATGATCGCCTGCACTGTCTGCGATACCGCCTTCATACAGACCGCCAGCTTCCCCACGGACCCTGAGGCCGTCATAGGTCTCTTCGATCGCGACGCCCATGGACCCCAGCCCCCGCAGCAGTTCTTTCGGTCGGTCCGATTCTTTATACTTGAGACGGCCGATGCCTTGCAGCATCATATCACCCGATCCGAAAGCGCCGATCAACGAAAGCACCGGCGCCAGGTCGGGACAGTTACTGCAGTCCACTTCCGTATTGATGATCTCATCCGCGGGATAGATGCAGAGCGTACCGTCTTCCGACCACTCCAGGGGCACCTGCATCTCCTTGAGGATGTCCAGGATGACCCTGTCTCCCTGATGAGAATCCGGATTCAGTCCTTCCAGGAACACACCGTCCCCATCGCCCGCAGCGGCACCTGCCGCCATGAAAAAGGCCGCCTGGGAATAGTCGCCCTCCACCGTATATTTACAGGGATGATATTTCTGCCGTCCGGGGATGCGATACCGTTTCCAGCTTTCCTGTTCGATCCGGATACCGAACCGTTCCAGCATTTCCAAGGTCAGCCGGACATAGGCATCTGACGTCAATTGGGAAGTGACCTCGATGACCGAATCTTCCTCCGCCATGGGCAGCGCCATCAACAGTCCGGACAGGAATTGTGAACTGATATCCGCAGGTACTTTATAATTTCCGCCGGGCCAACGTCCTTTCAGGGAAAGCGGAAGATTTTCCTCGCTCTCTCGTTCATAGGGGATGTCTTTATCTTCCATCATAGTGAAATACGGCTGCATCGGACGTTCGGGCAGCCTGCCCATGCCGGAAAACACCGCTCTCAAACCCAGCACGCCGGCGATCGGGATCAGGAAGCGCAGCGTTGTAGCCGATTCTCCGCAGAACAGGCGCTCTACACGGCCGCTCAAGGACCGGCCTCCGATCCCGTGGATGAAAAGATCGTTTCCATCCCGCACGATGGCCGCCCCCATACGCTCCATACAGAACGCCGTTGCCTCGATATCTTTGGACCAGGTGATCCCGTAGATCGCGGAATCTCCCTCAGCCAGCGCCGCAGCGATGATGGCCCGGTGCGTCAGGCTTTTGGATGCCGGGACTTTGACCCGTCCGGACACGGTGCCGGGCAGTACGCAGATCCTGTCTGTCATTTAAGACATCTCCTCTCGGATGGGTTCAAAAAAACAACTGTAGGCGCCGGTATGACAGGCGGCGCCTTCCTGCCGCACGACCGCGAGCAGGCAGTCTCTGTCACAGTCGGCGTATAGAGAAACCAGATGCTGATAGTGGCCTGAAGTCTCCCCCTTGAGCCACAGGCAGTCCCTGCTGCGGCTGTAGTAATGCATCAGGCCTGTCTCCAGCGTTTTATCATAGGCTTCTTCGTTCATATATGCCTGCATCAGCACGGCTTTGGTATCATGCGCCTGAGTGATGACAGGCACCAGTCCATTATCGAGATGTTTCAGTTCAGAAAATGAAAGCACGTTTCTTTCCTTCTCATTTCAGCCGGCGGATCTGCCGCAGGCGATTTTTAGAATAGAACATAGGGCCGCATGGGGATACCGGCATCCATAAGTTCCCGTTTGATCTCTTCCACAGTAAAGTTACGCGGCAGCCTCGGAGAATACAGCATCGAACTGATGATACCGGCACTCGCCCCGGTCTTCGTAAATACCTCGGCCAGATGTTCCGGTCTGCCGGCACCGCCCGACGCGATGATCGGGATGGAGACCGCTTCCGCGATCTTTCCGGTGATATCCAGGTCATAACCCTGATGGGTACCGTCGTTATCGATGGAATTGACGCAGATCTCACCTGCGCCGAGGGCTTCGCCCCGGATCGCCCACTGTACGGCGTCCATGCCTGTGAAGGTCCGCGCACCGTCGATGGCGATCTCGTAACCGCTGGGGATAGCTTCTGTTACCGGCACCTTCTTCACCTGCATGGAAAGGACCATGCACTGACGTCCGAAAGCCTCCGCCCCCTGTCGGATGATATCGGGATTGCGCACAGCCATGGAATCGATGGAGATCTTTTCCGCGCCGGCCTTCAGCACCTGATACATATCTTCCAGCGAACGGATCCCCCCGCCGACGGTAAATGGCACGAAGACCTTTTTCGCCACGGCACGCACCATCTCCAGGTCGATGGGCCGTTTCTCCGCGCTGGCCATGATATCATAACAGCTGATCTCATCGATCTGCGCGTTGGAGACCGTCTCCGCGATCTCCTCCGCAGGTGCGATATCGATATTGTTCTGGAACTTCGTCGCCTTGGTGACCATACGGTTCTTTACGTCGAAGCATGCGATCAATCGTTTGGTCAGCATGCGGCGCCTCCTTTCCGATCCTTGCACAGAGCGGCGAATCGCTCGAGCAGTTTCAATCCTGCCGGGCCGCTCTTCTCCATATGGAACTGTGATCCCATGATGTTGTCCCTGGCGATCAGAGAACAGAAGGGATGGCCGTACTCGGTCACACCTGCGACATCAGAACCAGATTCCGGTCTCGCATAATAGGAATTGACAAAGTAGAAATATCCCTCTTCCAAGCCTTCCACCAAAGGATGGCCGCCCTGGAACCGCACTGTATTGTAGCCCATCTGCGGGATGCGCACGCCTTCTTCGAAACGCACGACCTGCCCCGGGATCCAGCCCAGGCAGTCACAGTCGCCTTCAGCACTGTGGGACAGCAGGACCTGCATGCCCACGCAGATGCCCAGGAAAGGAGTCTTCCGCTCTTTGACAGTCTCATCCAGTACCGGCAGAAGTGCAAGTTCTCTGAGGCTTTCCATGGTCGCGTCTGCAGAACCCACACCGGGCAGGATGATGCCGTCCGCCTTCCGGATCAGTTCCGGTTCCGCCGTCAGGCATGCTTCGATCCCCAGATGGTCCAGCGCGTTTTTGACGCTGGGACCGTTGCCGGCTTTATAATCGATCACAACTATCATATTTCAAACCTTCCTACGGCCTCGCCGATATCGACGCGGCCTTCATATATGGCTTTTCCAATGATGGCGCCGTAGACGCCTGCCTGCTCCAAAGCTTCCAGATCAGCCATTCCGGAAACGCCACCGGACGCAATGACCGTAAGACCCGTCTCTCGCTGCATCCGCACGGTCTCGGAGATGTTCGGCCCCGTCAGCATGCCGTCGCGGGCAATGTCCGTATAGACACAATAGATCAGGCCCATCTCACGCATGGAAGCACCCAGCTCGACCGCAGGTACCGATGATACCTTGAGCCATCCTTCCGTGGCCACCATGCCGCCCTTTGCGTCGATCCCGACCACGATGCGCTCCGGCCCATAAGTCTCCAACGCCTCTCTTAAGAAGTCAGGATTCCGGACCGCAGCCGTCCCGATGATGACCCTCCGAACGCCAAGGTCCAGCTTTGCACGGATCTGATCCATACTGCGGATCCCCCCTCCGTTTTGCACGGGGATCTGTATGGAGGCGCAGATGCGCCGCAAAGCCTCATGATTGACACCGCGGCCTTCGAGCGCACCGTCCAGGTCTACCGTATGCAGATACCTGGCTCCCTGTTGCTCCAGCCATGCTGCCATGCGCGCCGGATCTTCCTCATATACTTTGACCGCGTCGAAACGCCCTTGGGTCAGGCGCACGCACTGTCCGTTCTTCATATCGATGGCAGGAAACAGTTTCATTCCAAACTTCCTTTCGAAGAGCGCACGCCCTGGATACGCGGATCGACCGTGACCGCCATATCCATGGCCTGTCCGAATGCTTTGAACATGGCCTCCGCGATATGATGATTGTTGCTGCCTGCCAGCTGCACGAAATGCAGGTTCATCCCGGCATGGACCGATACCGCGTAGAAAAACTCGCGGATCATCTCGGTGTCCAGCGTGCCCAGGCGCGGAACGGTAAAGGTCACGTCCATATTCAGATACGGACGGCCGGACAGATCTAAAGCGCAGATGATCAGCGTCTCATCCATAGGCAGGGTCATGGTTCCGTAGCGCCGGATGCCCTCCTTCGTGCCAATCGCTTCTTTGATCGCATCGCCCAGTACGATACCGATGTCTTCCACCGTATGATGACAGTCGACCTCCAGATCGCCCTTGGCTTTGACCTTCAGCTGCATGAAACCATGCTTGGCAAACAGGGTCAGCATATGATCCAGAAATCCGATGCCGGTATCGATCTCGGACGGTTCCTGACAGTCCAATGTCAGCGTAAGGCGGATGTCCGTTTCCGCCGTCGTACGGTTGATGGTCGATGTTCTCATGCTAAAATGATCTCCTTGATCGCCTGTAGGAACAGGTCGTTGGAATCCTTATCGGATATGGAAACACGGATATAGGACGACATGGTGCCGCCATAAGCCCGCACAAGCAGGCCCTTTTCCAGTAATTTTGCCCCCAGTTCTTCCACGTCGGAACGCAGGAACAGGAAATTGGACTGGGATGGGACCAGGTGGAACCCTTGGACCCCTTCCAGCACTGCAAGTGCCTCCTGCACCCGTTCGCGTTCATTGATGATCCATTCGATCCGCTCTTTATATTCCGGGCGTCCCAGGACCATAGCCGCTGCTTTTTGCGTGAACGTATTCAGGTTGTACGGTGCGCGCACAGTATCGATGGCCTTGATCATGTCCGGATGCGCCAATGCATAACCCACGCGCAGACCGGCCAGGCCGAAGGCTTTGGAAAATGTCCGGAGACTGATCAGGTCCGGCCATTCGCGGATCAGATCCAAAGTGTCCGAAGATGAAAACTCGCCGTACGCTTCATCCAGCACGACCACGCAGGATACTGCTTCCAGGATACGGATCAGTTCCTTTTTCTCTATGCCGCAGCCCGTGGGG
>JAFVHC010000302.1 GCA_017474705.1 Bacillota bacterium | reverse complement strand
CCCGGTCAGCAGCAGGATCACAAAGATCAGCACGATGCTGCCGACGACCAGTGGCCATTTTCGTTTCGGTCCGCTCCGTTTCTTGATATTTGTTGCAACGACCTTTCCCATACGAGCCTCCTTACTCCGCCTCAGCGGTCAGTGAAAAGCCTTGGTTCTGCGGTTTCTGAAGACCGCACAGGCGCTTCTGTATAGGTACGGCGGGATATATTGAGCAGCAGTCCCATACTGATCATCAGGAACAGTATGGATGAACCGCCATAGCTGATGAATGGCAGACTGACGCCGGTCGCAGGGATCGAGTTCGTGCTGACGGCGATGTTGAGCACCGCCTGCAGTCCGACCTGCACGACCAGTCCTGCCGCCAGATACGTCGTAAAGGCATCCGGCGCCTTGACCGCGATCTTTGCACCTTGCCAGGCAATGATGCCGAACAGAAGGATCACCAAGCCTGCGCCCAGCAGACCCAGTTCCTCGCAGATGATCGCGAAGATGATATCGTTATAAGCTTCAGGAATGAATCCCAGCTTCTGGATGCTTTCACCAAGACCGTTTCCAAAGAAACCGCCGGAACCGATCGCATACAGGGACTGTACGATCTGATATCCTTCATTCTGCGCGTACCGGAATGGATCCATGAAGGCCTTGACGCGGTTGGCGCGGTACATGAACTTTTCAATGAATGGCTGTATGAAACCCGGGAACTTGCTCAGCGGCACGTAGACCGGCATGATGACGAATACCGTGATGACAGCCAACGCCAACAACCCGATCAACAGGAAATACCGCCAGCGGCATCCTCCGATGAACATGATCGTCAGGCCGATCATCATGATGATGATACCGCTCGTCAGGTTCTGATAGGCAACGAGGCCGGTGGGGATCAACAGCAGGAAAAGCAGCTTGAAGAACGTCTTGCGCTCTTCGATATGCTTCTGATACTGCTCTACTTTGACCGCCATGAACAGCGCTACACCGAGTTTTACAAGTTCCGCCGGCTGGAACTGGATCGGGCCGATCGCAAGCCAGCGGGATGAACCATTGACACTGACACCAAAGGCCAGTACCGCGACCGCCGCGGCCAAAGATGCGAAGTAGGCTGCCCAGGCCAGTTTGCGGAACAGTTCCATCGAGAAGTACATAGCGACGATCAGTCCTGCGAATCCCATGGCCAGCGCGATGCACTGCCGTTTCAGAAAGTACAAAGGATCGCCCATGTTGTTATATGCGTAGTAATAACTGGAACTTGTGATCATGACCAGACCGATGAAACATAGCAGGATGATCGCGGCTATCACGGCAAAATCACTTTCATGGACCCTGGCAAGGGGCTTTGCGATCCGATCCGCCAATGGCGTCTTTTCTTTAGGTCTTCTCTCTCTTCGTTTCTCGGCAGGCACTTCCTGCACAGCGGGAGCCGCTGCAGAACGCTGGACTCGCTCCGGCCTTGTTTTTCTTATCCTTCGCCGACTTTCCCGCGGGCGTACGGTTTCTTCCTGCTCTTCCTGAGAAGGCCGCGGGGCAGATGCCATGCTGCGGAACTGTACCCGGTCCGCATCACGGCGCGGCGTCATCGGTTCATCGATGAAGCCGAAATCTTCCTGCCGCAAAGACCGGTTCCTTCGCTCCTCTGACAGTTTCTGCTGCTGTCTGCGGATCTCTGCGTTCCGATCTCGGGCAGATCTTTGCTTTGCCATACAGACCTCCTTATACTTTCAATGCCTGGACTGCCGCACGGAACAGATCTCCGCGCTGTTCAAAGCTGTCGAACATGTCCCAGCTGGCGCAGGCCGGCGAAAGCAGGACGCAGTCTCCCGGTTCCGCATATCTGCAGGCCTTCTCCACAGTCTCTTCCAGCGTACTGCAGAATTCGATCCTGCTCTCTTCCAGTCCGGAACGAAGGGCCGCATCCCGGATGATCTCCTTCGTTTCGCCGATCAGAAGGAGCTTGCGCACCCGTCCGGGCATCAGGTCCGTCCAGTCGTCGAAGGGGATCTTCTTATCCATGCCGCCGCCGATCAGGACCACCTGTGACCGCATAGCCAGCAGACCTTTGATCGCGGCATCGGTATTGGTCGCTTTGGAATCATTGTAATATGGCACACCGTTGACTGTGCCGACATATTCGATCCGGTGGGCAACGCCTTTGAACTGCACCGCGGCCTTGCGGATCACTTCGGGATCCAGACCGGCGCACAGGCAGCAGGCGATGGCCGCCAGCATATTTTCCTCATTATGAGCACCGAAGATCTGCATTTCATCGATGCGTACGATCGACCGGCGTTCTCCGCCGATCTCACTGATGATCTGACCGTCTTCGGTCCAGATCCCGCCTTCCGGACGGATCTTGCGGCTGAACCCGATGATCTGCGGGCTATGCAGCCGGCCTTTCAATTCGCCCGCCATGCGCAGGCATTCCGGATCGTCGAAATTGAGTACACAGAAGTCCTCTTCCGTCTGATTCCGGTAGATATTCTGTTTGGCCTCCATATATGCCTGCATGGTGTGATGACGGTTCAGATGATCCGGCGTGATATTCAGTACCGCGCTGATATGCGGATGGAAGGCCTCGATCGTTTCCATCTGGAAACTGGAGAGTTCCGCGACCACATAATCGTTCTCTGTCGGTACTTCCGCGCGCAGAGCAAACGCAATGCCGATATTGCCCACGACTTCGGTCCCGGGATAGGCTGCTTTCATGATCTCCCCGGTCAGAGCGGTCGTCGTCGTTTTTCCGTTGGTACCGGTGATGCCGATGATCGGCGCTTTGCAGAAACGATACGCCAGTTCGACTTCGCCCCAGATGGTCAGGCCAAGATCGCGGGCTTTGAGCACGAAGGGCAGGTCCGTCGGGACGCCGGGGCTCAGGATCATAAGATCATACCGTGCCAAAAGCTCCTCATCCGGAGTCGTTCCGAACAAAAGCCGCACCGGCAGTTCTGCCGCTTCATTCAGTACGTCGGCTTTGATCGTCTCTTCCTTCTTGCTGTCACAGATCGTGACCATCGCACCGTGGTGTAAAAGCAACCGCGCCGCGCCGAGCCCGCTGCGCGCCAGCCCGATGATCAATACCTGTTTGTTCTGATATTCCATGACAGTCCTCTTTTCTTACAGCATCCACAAGGCGACGAGGCAAAGCAGAGCCGTTACGATCGTGAAGATCGTTACGACCTTCGTCTCTTTCCAGCCGCCCAGTTCAAAATGATGATGGATCGGGGCCATGCGGAAGAACCGCTTGCCTCCGGTCTTCTTAAAATACAGCACCTGAATGATCACTGAGCAGACCTCAGCCAGGTAGATGAAGCAGATCACGAAGACCAGGATCGGGATCTTCAAAAGCAACGCCGCTCCTGTCACAAATCCGCCTAAGGCCAAAGATCCTGTATCCCCCATGAAGACCTTGGCCGGATTGGTATTGAAGACCAAAAAGCCTAAAAGAGCGCCAAGCATGGCGGAACAGGCCGGTGTGATCTTTCCACCATCACCCAGTGCCGCGATGGCCAGGAATGTGACGATCACCGTCGTGACGCTGGTCAGCAGGCCATCGAGCCCGTCAGTGAAATTCGACCCGTTGTCGAATCCTACGATCAGCAGCACCGCCAGGGTGTAATACAGAAAGTGCAGGTCCAGCATCTTATCAGACCATGGTACCTGGATCTTGGTGCCGACCCCGGATACCCCGAGATAAATGACGAAAGCCACAGCCACCAGGATCTGCATGCCGAATTTCTGCCATGCTTTGAGACCATCATTGTTCTTGAATACGATCTTCAGCAGATCATCTGCCATGCCGATCAGGCCCATGCCCCAGGTCAGCAGGATCAACGGGATCGTGCCTTTGTTTCCTTTTAGGAAAAACAACGCCGCGATCGTGAACGTCAGAAGGATCGCGATACCGCCCATCGTCGGTGTCCCGGCTTTCTTCTGATGCGCGGCCGGCCCCTCCTCCCGGATATACTGTCCGAATTTCAATTTGTGCAGCAGCGGGATCATGATCGGGCATACGACCATCTGCAGGGCAAAAGCGATCAATGCAGGCAGGATATAGGATTTCATTTGATTCTTCCCCTTATTTAGTTTCTATTAAAGCTCGTACGATGCGTTCCAGAGCCATACCGTGCGAAGCCTTGACCAGGATCACATCTCCAGGCTGCACCGCGGCGGGCAGTGCTTCCATAAGTGCTTCGACTGTATCAAAATGGCGGCAGGCAACGTCGGACCTACTTGCCTCTTCATGGATCCATCTCGCCCGTGTACCTACGGTCCAGAGCTCGTCGATGCCGGCTTTTTCCGCGATCCCGCGGCCTACGGTGCGATGCCCTTCCTCCTCCATGGCTCCCAGTTCAAACATATCTCCGAGGATGGCGAAATGACGTCCGGAGCCGGGCCACGCGGCCAAAGTCTCGATGGCGGCGGTCATGGAATCCGGACTGGCGTTATAGCAATCATCGATCACCGTACGGTCCGTACCGTTCAATACATGCATACGCCCATCAGCGGATTCATAGGATGCCAGACCTTTCAGGATCTCCTCCTTCGTCAGGCCCAGGAAGCATGCGCTCATGATGGCCGGCATGATATTGTAGGCCATATGACGCGCAGGTGTATGCAGCACGGTCTCATAGGTCTCTCCGTGATAGGTCCCTTTGAAATACAAGCATCCATCAGCCGTGCTCTCCGCTGCCAGGATCCGCCCTTCACAGGCTTCCTGCCAACCGAAATACTCGATCCTTTCCGGGCGCTTTCCCTTCAGGCCGAACAGCCGCTCATCATCACCATTGAGGAACAGGATCCCTTCCGGATCCAGATAGTCGGTGATCTCCAGTTTTGCTTTTAGGATCCCTTCCCGGCTGCCCAGATTCTCCATATGGGAAATGCCGATGTTGGTGATGATCCCGACTTTAGGCCGGGCTGTCCGTGACAGACGGGTGATCTCACCGAAGTGATCCATACCCATTTCTGTCACGGCAGCCTCGAAAGTCTCATCCAGTTCGAACAATGTCAAGGGCATACCGATATTGTTATTGTGGTTGCCCAGTGTTTTCAATACTTTGCGTCCGCCGGACAACGCGGCCGCCACAAAATCCTTGCAGCTGGTCTTGCCGACACTGCCTGTCACACCGACGACAGGGATCGGGAAGCAGCTCCTGTACCAAGCGGCCATGTCTTCCAGTGCCGCTTCCGTGTCCTTGACCACGATCAAAGCCTTGCAGTATGGCAGCTGATCCTCGTGCGCCTTAAGATGATCCTCACGGATCAACGCGCAGGTCGCCCCCTGCGAGAATGCTTTTTCGATAAAGTCATGCCCGTCCACACGTTCCCCGATGATGGGAATGAAGAGCGATCCCAGCATGATCTTGCGGGAATCGATCTCGACAGAACGCACATAGGCATCCGCCATCCTCTCAGGGATGACACGTCCACCTGCAGCCTTCGCCAGCTCTCCGATACGGGTTGGGATCATTGGTGTTACTCCTCGTCTGTTGTTTCTGTTGTATTCGTTGTATCATCAGCAGACTCATCGGTCTGCGATCTATCATACGTTTCATCCTCCGGCTGATCGGTCACCGGGTAGATGTTCATATAGGGCAGCATATCTGCGAACATTTCCGCAGCGACTGCGGAAGGAGAAGTACTGGAACCATCATTGGGTTCATCCAGGATGACCAGCAGAACGATCTCCGGATCCTCGACCGGTGTAAAACCGATGAAGGAACAAACGTAAGCGTCCTTTTTATACGTGCCGTCATCACCGTGCTTCTGGGCCGTGCCGGTCT
>JAFVHC010000301.1 GCA_017474705.1 Bacillota bacterium | reverse complement strand
TGCCGGATCCGAATCAGTTGACCTGCTTTATCGGCCCGCCGCTTATCCCCTCGTTCATGGAATTCTACGGTCTGACCCGGGCACAGGCAGAAGAAGCCCTTGTCGTATATCGGGAACGTTTCTCCACCGTCGGCTTGTTCGAAAACCGTGTACTGGACGGCATCCCCGAGATGCTGGAATCTCTGAAAGCACAGGGCAAAGTCCTCGCTGTCGCTTCTTCCAAGCCGGAGGCTTTCGTTCTCCGGATCCTGGAACATTTCGGTCTGCTATCCTGTTTTGATGCTGTGATCGGCGCGACCATGGACGAAAAACGCACCGAGAAGAACGACGTGATCGAGGAGGCGCTCCGACGCCTCGGAACGGTCGACCGGCGCACAGTCCTGATGATCGGCGACCGCAAGCACGACGTGGAAGGCGCTGCTTTGTGCGAGCTGGACAGCCTGGGCGTATATACTGGTTTCGCACCTGCCGGCGAGCTGGAAGATGCTGGCGCCACCTATATTTGTCATTCCACCTGGGAGATGTCGGATCTCCTGCAGAATCTATAAAAGAGAGGTACTCCTATGAAACTCACATTAACGCCCACCGCTCATCCGGAACGGATCCCGAAAGGATCCCTGCAGTCCTTTGAACTGGAGATGGTCCCCTACGCGGATCACCGCAGACGCCGCATCCAGGTCTGGCTGCCGGAAGACTACGATGGGACCAAACGCTTCCCCGTCATCTATATGCATGATGGGCAGGGTGTCTTCGCCAGCGACACGGACGATCCTTTGTACGTGGACCGCGCAGTCAGTGAAATCGAAGGGTTCTCCGCCATCGTGGTGGCCATCGATACTTCGCCGGACCGTGGAGCTGAGCTCACGCCGCCTTATCCGCGGGCTGAGGCCGGGACCGTCGTGCACGGCTTCCGTACCCCCGTCATTGCCGAACCCAGTTCTACGGAAACCTACGGCACATTTGTTGTAGAAACCTTGAAGCCCCTCATCGATGAAAATTTCATGACCCTGACGGATGCTGCCAACACCTGCGTGGGCGGTGTCTCTGCAGGCGGTTCCGCCTCCTACTACATGATGCTGACTTGGCCGGAAGTGTTTGGAAAAGCACTGGTCTTCTCCCCCGGTTTCCCCATGTTCAAGCTGGATGAGTTGCTGAACTATCTGGATGCGTATGATTTCGAGCGCCTGAAGGATCATCGGATCGCCTTCTACAATGGGGATCAGAGCATCGATGTCACAAGCGTGGATTACGTGCTGGCCGTGTACCGCAAGTTCCGTGAAAAGGGTTTCGATAAGGACCACCTCATGTTCCTGCTGGATACCCGCCAGTCGCACGCCGCGGAGCCCTGGGCCAGATATCTGCCGGAGATGCTGCGGTTCGTGTTCGCAACGCTGTAAGCTCTTTCACGACCTGATACCAAAAACTTAAAAAGCATGCCGGACAAAGCAGAAACTGCCGCGTCCGACATGCCTTTTTTCATTATATGGGCATGATTTGATCATGCATACCCCACCGCGAGTCCCAGCAGAAGCAGGCCGGAAGTCAGGATCAGGTTGCAAGCCTGGAACTTCCATGAATATTTCGCCCAGGCCCCATAACCGGTACCCGCCAGACCCACAGAGATCAAAAGGGCCGGATTCGTAGGATAGAATACGTTGCTGAAGCCATCACCAAAAGCGAACGCCACGATGCACAGCTGCGCGCTCACACCGAAGATCTGTGCCATCGGCACGATCAGCGGGATCAGCAGAAAGGCCTTCGCGGAACCCGATGGGATGAAGAATTCCATCACCAGGCAGATCGCGTAAATGAACAGGATCAGCGCCGGTTTGCTCATCGAGCCGGCAGTCAGGATCGCTCCATGCAGCACCGTGTCCAGGATCTTGCCTTCCACCATCGTGTACCTGATCGACGCCGCCATCATGATCATCAAGACCGAAGGCGCGATGGTGATCAGTCCGCGCAAAAAGGCCTTGCCCAGCGCTTTCCCTGTCATACCGGTCTTCAACGTGGATGCGATACCGGCCGCCAGGAACATCACCGCAACGATGATCATCGTGAAGTCCCGCAGGGCAGGGATCAGTCCGGAACTCAGGACCAGGACGATGCCTGTTCCCAGAATGACAGCGAACAGTAAAAGACCTTTGTCCATGCGCGGATCGGCCTTATGCTGCGTATCCGCAACCGCTTCCGGTCGCGGCGGCAGACGCTTTGCGTGCAGTCGGATGAAAACAAGGAGCAGGGCGTAGATGCACGCAAAGGACAGCAGCCGCAGCCATACGCCGCTGAACATGGGCAGGCCGGCAAGGGTCTGAGCCACGCCGATGGTGAATGGATTGGCAACGCCCACGGCAAAACCGCAGCCTGCCGCCAGCAGGCTCATGGCCACACCTGTCACAGCGTCCCAGCCCAGACCCAGCGCCAGAGATGTCACGATCGGGACCAAGGGCACGACCTCCTCAAATGACCCCACCAACGAACCCATGGCCATGAAGAAAAAGACCAGGACTGCCATCAGGCGCCAGCGTACCGCAGCATAGCGGGCGACCAGTTTATCCAGCATATAATTCATCAATCCACAGACGTTCAGCGCGTTGAAGACGCCACCGATGACCAGCAGGAAGATGATGATTGCAATCAATGTGCCTGAGCCCTCTGCACCTAACACCAGGATCGGTGAAAGGGCCCATTTCCAGAAGGGCAGGCCTCCCTTCACATATTGAAAGCCGGCTGCCGTATCGATGATCGTGTTTCCGTTTGCATCCGTTGTGCGTCCATAGATGCCGCCCGGGATCAAAAAAGTCAAAAGGTAGGTCACCGCCATCAAAGCAAAAATGATGATGATCGCGGTGATAAAGCTTTTTGTACTGATGTCCAGCCCCTTTTTTTGCTCCATCATTACACCTCTTTTATCATATAACGATACCAGTCTACTGCCGGTGCCAGTGTATCAAGATCGACGTTTTCATCGATTCCATGGATCGAGTTCATCTGCAGTTCGTCGATCCGGAACGGCAGGAACCGGATGAACTGATCGCAGACCTCATCAAAGAAACGCGCATCAGACGCACCGGTCATAAGGTACGGCGACACCTTCACATCCGGGAAGATCGCCTGTACCGCACGTTCGATCAGTTTGAATGCAGTACCGTTATAGTCTGTGATCCTTGACGGAGTGCCGGGATCCACGATCTCCATCTCAATGTCATACTTTTTCGCCAGCTTTTCGATGGCTTTGAACGATCCTTCCTGCCCCTGATGGTGGGAGTAACGCATGTTTCCGTTGACCCAGGCGCTTTGCGGCAGGACGTTTGTCCCTTCGGACCCCTGTGCCATGGTAAAAGCAACGGTCGTACGCAGCAGCGCCGCGGCGGTGGCTGAAAGCGATGGCACGATCATCTTCAACAGCAGGGCGAACTTCTCCGGCTGTTTCATCACAATGCCGGCTTTCCCCATGTACGGTGCGAACCGACGGAACATCTCACAGATCGCAGGTGACAGTTCCGTCCGGAAGATGTGGCTGTCCTCGACTGCTGCCATGAAACGGCCAAGCCGCACCAGGGGCGTATTTTTGCCAGGAGTCGAAGCATGACCTCCCTTGGATCTGGCAGTGAATTTCAGGTCCGCGCACCCTTTCTCCCCGACACCGACCATAGCGAAGGTCGCGTGCACACCGCTGATCGGCTCGTGCAGGATCATGCCGCCCTCATCGAAGCCCATCTCGAAATGGATGTTCTGCTCCTGAAACCATGCGGCGATCTCTTTTGCGCCTCTGCCGTCCGTCTCTTCCGTACAGGATGAGGAGAACCAGATGTCCCGTTCCGGAACGAAGCCTTCCGCAGCCATCTCATCCGCGGCCTGCAGCATCGCCCAAAGGCCGCCCTTATCATCCAACGTACCGCGGCCCCAGAGTTTCTCGTCGGCGGTATCTCCTGAGAACGGACCGTGCGACCAGCCGTCCGCCACCTCGACGACGTCGTGATGGTTCATGAACAGGACCGGAGCTTTTGCCGCATCCTGGCCCGGCCAGCGCAGCACGAAGCCGTTATCGAACTCGGTCATTTCACATACGGTGAAAATGTGATGGAACAGTCGTTTCAACAGGACCCGGAATTCTTTGAATTTGGCGGTCTGCCCCTCTTCATAGGAAGAGACCGTCTCTTTGCGGATCATCGCTGCCAATGATGCCGCATATTTCCCGGTCCTGGGATCCAATGCCGGGACCTGCTTTTTGATTCCTGATTCCAGCCGGTTCACGATCTCCCGCACGATGCCCTCCGGCTGCGACTTCGCTTTGTCCGCCGCCGCACCTGCGTCCAGGATCCATTTTCGGATCTCTTCATGTGAAAGCTTCACCCAGCTGCCGCCGCGGCTGATCTCTGCCGGCAGCTTGACTCGCACACCCTCCATACCTTCGAAAAGTGCGTCCGGATAGAAGATCTTCGGACGTTCCTGGAGCAGCAGACGGTTGGCGAAATCCTCCTCCGAAATGATGGGCGTATCATACAGGATACCGCCGTTCATATCACCGATCTTGGCTTTATCATGCGTGTCCGACCCGGCGGTGATCAGCATGCCGTGGGCATCCGCATAGCAAAGCGCGGCCAGATTATCGTTCGCCGTATTCGCCGTGTTGATGCCCTCGATGCCTTCCACTCCGTCAGGAAACAGGTGGATCTTGCTGATATAGAAACGGTCACGGAACGGATGCGCCTGGATCACGGCGCCGCCGGCTTCGTGCACCCAGCGCGTCATTTCTTCACGTGTCCAGTGCGGGATCTCCGGATGTGCCAGCAGGAAATCTCTTCCTACGCCATAGATCAAATATTCGTCGCCTTCAAAATTCTCCTCGATGCCGAAAAAGACCTTGAAACCGATCTCGTCGCCGGCCTTCTTAGCCTCTTCATACCCCTTCATGTACGCGTCCACATACTCCGGCCAGGGAAGGTCCCGGTCGGGACGGGTGTTGCCGTGGAAGAAATGATCGGTGATGAAGATGCCGTCATAGCCCCGCTCTTTGAAGATCGCGGGGTATTCGCGTCCAGGCGTAACACCGCATTTACTGGATTCTACGGTATGCAGGTGGGTCTCATAGCGGTACATAGGCATTATTCCTTTTCTCTTTTTCTTGCTTCTTCTACTTCTTCATCCCAGTTCAAGTGCTGGAATTCCGCCGCGCGGGGATCTGTGCGGAACCATTGCACGAAATCCTCCATCATGGCAAGCGTCCATGCGGTGTCGATCTGCGCCGTGGTGTAGGTGCCGGACTGCAGGCGGTCAAAGCCGAATACGTCGCGGATGTGGGATTTCTCCGCATTCTCCACGACTGCTTCCGCCATATGCGCCGGAATGAAAACGATACCGCTGATCGTGCCAAGGACCACGTCGCCCGGCAGGCAGATAGCCTGGCCGATACGGCAAGGCGTATTGTAGCCGGTCATCAGGGTGTTGCCGATACCGGTCGGATCATTGCCGCGGTAGTAGATGCTCAGGCCTTCGATCTTCACGATCTGCTCCAGGTCGCGTATGCCGCCCCAGATCACGGCACCGCCGCGTTTGGTGCGGGTGTGGATGGCTGTGGACAGGTTGCCGCCCACATAGGTACCCTGGAAGATCTTATCATACAAGTCGACCACGACCACGTCATCTTCGATCAGGTTGTCGATGACCCACTGGTTATAGAAGCCGGTGTAACATTCCTCCTCTGTACCGATTCGTTTCAAAGCCGCATCCAGATCCGGGCGGAACGGCGCCATGACGACGGTCACAGCGCGGCCCACCAGCACCTGGCCTGGATTGGTGAGGCGGAAGTTGGTCTCCACATTATTGCGGTAGCCCGCGTTCCACAGCGGGCCCCAGGCTTCTTCAAACGTGATATTGCGCATGCGGCGCAGCACGTCGTCACTGACCTTCGGGCGGCCGTCCGGCAGGCGCTCGCCTTTCCACTCCGGTGTCAGCCGGATGATATCTTCTCTGTTATTGAAATACATGTGATGACCTCCCTAATACAACGTGTTGCCCCGATCGACCCGGATCCCATCGCCTGTAAGGGCTGAGCCCGGCCGGCTCAGCAGGAACCAGATCAGATGACCCACTTCTTCCGGCAGGACATACCGCTGATACTCCGGCATCTGCGGATTATGGGTATCGGCATATTTCAACATACTGAAGGAACCGTTCCTCTCCTCTGTTTTGAACTCGATCTTACAGGCACCGAGATCGATGGCGTTGACAGGGATCTGGTCGACCAAAAGTTCCAGCGCCAGTTCCCGCGTGAACATGCGGATCGCCCCTTTGGTCATGGCATAACCGACATCGAACACTGTCGGCCGTTTGCCATGGATGCTGCTCATATCGACGATGCGTCCGGCCGGGCTTTTGCGGATATACGGCAGCGCAGCGCGTACCGCATTGACATACCCGCCGATGTTGGTCTCCCACAAAGAGCGGAAGTCTTCGGCCGTATACTCATCGAGGAACTGGTTCGGCTGTAAGGCAGCGTTGTTGACCAGAATATCCAACCGGCCATACCTCTTGATGACCGTCTCCACCATCGCCCGGACCTGAGCCGGATCGGTGACGTCCGCCTGGTACACGAAAGCTTCTCCATCGGCTGCAAGCACTTCCTGCTCCAACTCAGCGGCCATTTCCGGATGGGTGCGGCAATTGATACAGCAGCGGACCCCATGCCGCGCCAGCACACGAACGACACCGGCGCCTACGCCTTTGCCGCTGCCGGTGACCAACGCCACACGCTCTTCCGGTTCCTCCGGACGCAGGGCGTCCGCGATCTCCTGTGGATCACGTCGGTTCTTTCCTCCGGTCGTCGGGATCTCCCGCGGCGGCTCGTCTTGCGCACGATGGAAATAATAAAACCCCACCATTCCGGCGTCGGCCTGCAAAGGGCTGCCCGAAAGAGGCAGAGCCGCAGGCGTCAGAAGGAAGGCCAGCAGCCCATTCAAATAGGATTCTTCCGGCATTTTCTGATCCGGATAGCGGTATTGTGGATTGAAATACAGGGCGGACACATCCGACTGACCCTGATCCTCCGGAAGGATCCCCCGCTCCACGAAGTAAACACCGACCCGGTCTGCTCCATAATCCTGACAGGCCTCCTTAGCCAGCATTTCCACCGCTCCGCAGCCGAGGGAATACAGGTACCCCTTGCCCACGGGTTTCTCCGCATGGATACTGTTCAAATAGATCATCGCGCCTTGCCGCTTCTTCCGGAAGATACCGCAGAAGACCTTGGTCACGATGAGCGCGGCGACCGGTCCTTCCAAGGCGGCCCTGTCCCACGCTTCCGGTGTGATCTCCAGGATACCGCAGGTCTGCACAGGAGGCGCCGGGTGGATGACGCCGATCAGTGCATCTCGGAATGGCTCCGCCCATGCCGATAGCGCCGCTTCATCCCACAGGGGGATGTCTTCAGGTACGATCTGCACCGCGTAACCCTGCATTTTCAGGTATTCCGCTGCCTCCTGCGCTGCACGGGTCCGCAGATCGGTCATGATCACTGTCTTCACTTTTTATCAACTCCAAAGTCTGTCGTTCGTTATCAGGCGGTCGAAGCGGCTGGTCTCTTCCCAAAGCACCGGGAATTCCGGATGCAGATGCTCTTTCAGGACCTCGTCATTATAGTCGTCGATGCCGAGACCCGGCTTGTCCGGCACTGTGATGAAGCCACGGTCGATGATCGGGTCGGCCGGTGTGCCGATGACCATATCCTTCCACCAGGGCACGTCCACCGAGTGGTTTTCCAGCACGTAGAAGTTTTCTGTGGCAGCGATGGAATGCACGCAGGCGTAGGCTGAGACCGGTGATTCCGCCATGTGGACCGCCATCGCGACGCCGTGCTTCTGCGCCAGGTCACCGATCTTCTTATTCTCCAGAATACCGCCGGAACTCAAGATGTCCGGATGGATGACCGATACCGCCCGCGCTTCCAAAAGCGGCTCGAACCCTTCGGCAAGGAAGATATCCTCGCCCGTACAGATCGGGATCGTCGTGGCGTCCGACAGACGTTTATACTGGTCCGTATACTGCCATGGGATCATGTCCTCCGCCCAGGCGATGTTGTATTTTTCCAGGCGACGGCACAGACGGATGCAATCTTCCACGCAGATGTGGCCGAAGTGGTCGATCGCGATGGGCACTTCATATCCCACCACAGCACGCACGTCACGCACATATTCTTCCAGGATATCCAGTCCCTTTTCGGTCACATGCAGACCGGTGAAAGGGTGCGGCACGTTCATCTGGTCATAATCCCTGTTCTTCCAGAATCGTTTCTCTAAAGGATCTGTGGCCTCACGATACTTCCGGCGGATCTCACGCTGCTCTTCCAAATATCCCAGCGGCGCGTTCAACGCACCGGGCTCGTCGTACAGCAGACCGATACCCACATCCATCTTGCAGAAAGTGAAGCCTTTGTCGATGCGCGCCTGCAGTGCCTTGCCCATGTCGGTCCCAGTGTGCTTTCCGTCCACGTCTGTGTCGCAATAGCAACGGATCCGGTCGCGATACTTTCCGCCCAGCATCTGGTAGACCGGTACACCGTATGCCTTGCCGGCCAGGTCCCACAGCGCCACTTCGATACCGCAGACCCCGCCGCCCTGACGCGCAGGACCGCCGAACTGCTTGATGCGCCGGAACAGCCGTTCCACGTCGCAGGGATTTTCGCCGATCAGACGGCTTTTGAGCACTTCCGCATAGATCCGGTCCCCTCCATCGCGCACTTCGCCCAAGCCGACGATACCCTGGTTGGTATAGATCTTCATCAGTGTGCAGTGCATTGGCGCTCCGACCACGTCGGTGAAGCGTATGTCGGTGATGCGAAGCTTGGATGGCGCTGAAGAACGATTGAACATTCCTTTGATCAAGTCTTCCATAGGTGCCTCCTCATATGATATAAGTTGCAGATCACGTTCATTTTCTGTAGTGTAGCACGCTATGCGGGGTAAAACAATGTAGAATCTGTGGAATTATTTGTGTTTTTGTAATAAAAAAACACCGAGGCTGAAAAGTCTCGGTGTTTTCTTATGATTGGATCAGTTGTTCTTGCGCACTCTGACGTAGATCAGGCTTGCAAGCTCCAGACCTGCTGCCAGCATGATGGCCAGCCACAGGAACATGTTGGTGTGATCACCGGTCGAAGGAGTCGGGGAAGGTTCTTCAGACTCTTCATAAGTCGGGGTCTCGACTTCACCCGGTTCGATCGTAGGATCGCCTTCACCTTCCGCCGTCGCGATATTCGTGACGGAGCCGGCTTTGACGTCCTTCGCGGTGACTTTATACTTCGCCGTGAAGGTTTCAGACTTATCCACAGCCAGTTCTTCGACTGTCCACTCATCACCTGTCAGCTCATCTGTGATGGTGATGTTGGTCAGCGTAGTGTTGCCATCGTTCGTGATCTTGATCTCGTATTCGATGGTCTCGCCTTCCACAAAGCCTTTCTTATTCTTCGGCTCATTGGTGACAGTCTTCTCGATGACCGCATGGCCCTTCTTCTCGACCGGGACTTCGTCCTCGCCCGTGAACTCGTCATCTTCACCGGAGAACTTGACCGTGACCTTGTTCTTGAATGTTCCGGCCTCGGCATCCTTATCCGTGACCACATAAGTCGCAGTCGTCGTGACGGTCTCGCCGGGTTTTACATCCTTGAACGTGCTCTGCTCGACTTCGACACCTTCGAGCTCTTCGATCGTGATGGTCTTGTTCTCATCATATACGTTCGTTACTTCGATCGTGAAGGTGATCTCATCTCCGACACCATATTCGCCGTCTTCATGAGTCTTGGTGACAACGTCCTCATCCTCAGGCTTGGTGACCTTCAGAGTACCTTCATTCAGTACGATCTTATAGTTGCTTGCAGTGCTGGTTTCGTCAGCCGCCAGTACGATCGCATCTTCCAGCATGACGATCGCGTTGTCGCTGGAGGTGGGCTTGATCTCGGAATCAGCCTCGAAGGAGTACTCGATGGTGTTCGGGCTTTCTCCAACATACGTCTGGGAACCGGTAGCCTTGAAGGTGAACTTCTCCTTGTCCGCGGCAGGCATGTCGCCTTCCATCGTGACATTCTCATTGGTCAGCGGTTCGCCGTCATAGACTTTCTCTGCACCTTCAGAAGTCAGAGTGATCGTCATCGGGTTGATCTTCAGTTGACCATCGGTTACCTTGAACGTCACCTTGAAGTTATCGTTGGTGTTGTTGAACATGCCGGCGGTAAGACCCATCTTGTAGGTACCGGCATTGGTGCCCTCGGCCTTCGCCTCTGCTTCTTCGCTGAACGTGACGTCAGACTCCTTGTACAGATCGCTGCTGGCTTTTACCTTATAGCCTTCAACACTCTGTGCTTCGCCGGTATAGGTCTTGGTCGCCTTGTTGCCGGTGATGGTCACAGTGACGTCCAAAGGAGTGATCTCCAGTTCGCCGTCGGTGACTTCGAAGGTCGCCGTGATGTTTTCATCGTCGTAGCTGAACTTATCTTCCGCAAGACCCATCGGATAGGTGCCCGCGTCTGTGCCCTTCGCTACTGCTTCACCATCGTAGCTTACTTTGCCCTCATCGAACACTTTGTCGTCACAGGTCGCTTCGTAGCCTTCGACCTTCTGTTCTTCACCATTGTACAGCAGGCTGTCCTTGTTACCGGTTATGGTGATGGTGATCTCCTTGCCGGTGATCTTCAGTTCGCCGTCGGTGACTTCGAAGGTCGCCGTTACGTTTTCATCATCGTAGCTGAACTTATCTTCCGCAAGGCCCATCGGATAGGTGCCCGCGTCTGTGCCCTTCGCTACCGCTTCGCCATCGTAGCTTACTTTGCTCTCATCGAACAGATCATCATCACAAGCTGCCTCGTAGCCTTCGACCTTCTGTTCTTTACCATTGTACGGCAGGCTGTCCTTGTTACCGGTGATGGTGATGGTGATCTCCACCGGGGTGATCTCCAGTTCGCCGTCGGTGACTTCGAAGGTCGCCGTGACGTTTTTATCATCGTAGCTGAACTTATCTTCCGCAAGA
>JAFVHC010000026.1 GCA_017474705.1 Bacillota bacterium | reverse complement strand
CGCTTTGCGGCCTTCTTATCGTATGCTGCCTGGATCTTCTTGTTGTTCTTGACCATGGGCAGATATCCTTTGACCTGCTCTGTCAGAAGGCCCGGCAGGGACAGGACGCCAGGGGCCTCATCGTCCTCCGGATCCACCGCCGCAGAAAGCTTTGCCTGCAGCTGCGCAATGGCTTTCTTCAGCTCTTTCTTATCCGGATCATCCGTGGCGAACGTGCTGTGCATGAGTTTCGTGGTATCGATGAACGCCTGCTTTTCCTCGGCGAAATGATCGTCGTTGGCTTTCAGGCCGGCACCGATGCCCTCCACCAGACCGGGCATCTCCCGGACATTCTGATAGAAATCCGGCACGGTAAGGTCTACCGCTTCGCCCAGACGCTGTTTGAGTGCCTGAGCCGCGATGCGCAGATCCTCGGCCCGCGGATCCTTGGCCGGACGGATACGGTCCTTCAGGTACATTTCACCCGCGTCCTCCATGCGGATCAACGCCTGGCGCCATACGCTTTCCTGCTCCGGATAGTAGTTCTTGGCCGCCTTTTTCAGGTTGGCGGTGATGGTGGAGAGGGCGTCGCTGACCGGGGTCTGATCCTGATCGTCGGCACGCGCCACGATCCGTTCGATCATTTCAAAGCAGGAATAGATGAGGCCCGTCGCGTCCAGGTGCCACTTCTCCTCTTTCGCATCATCACGGATCGTTTTCTCCATATTTCTAAGCAGGTCCGTCGCGTCCTTCGGCGCGATTCCCGCTTTCGTCATCTGCTCCCATAACCAGTCTTTTTTTGCTTTGTAATCTTTCACGGTACTGCTCGTCCTCTTTCTGTCGGATTTTCGTCACATTTGGAGATAGTGTACCATAAAAGAGGTTTTTCGACAACAGAAAAATACCCCGCGCCTCAAGACACAGGGTATTCGTTTCCGTTGATGATCGCCCTTCCTTTCAATACAGTTCGAGAAAGTACTTTCTGCCTGCAGAATTGCCGGAGCGCGGCCAAACATTTCAAAAAAGCTTTTTAACGTTGAATTCTTCCCGCATCCATGATATAAATAAGATAAGAATATGTGGCCGTCTCTGGCCAGACGAAAACTAAAAAAGTTATAGAAAAGGGAGAACCCACCATGAACAAAAACGATGCTCCTATGCCCGAGCCGCGCCGCAGCGTGGCCTTCATCGGGTCCGAATGCTATCCCTTTGTAAAAACCGGTGGGCTTGGCGACGTCATGTATGCCCTGCCCCGTGCTTTGACCGCCCAGAACTGCGATGTCAAAGTCATCATTCCCCGCTATAAGTGCATCCCCTGGAAATACCAGGAAAAGATGGTCTATCGCGGGTCCTTTACCATGGATCTGTGCGCCGACGGCCGCTCCTATTACGTGGGCATCATGGAGTACGTCTGGGACGGCGTCGTCTATGATTTCATCGACAACGAAGAGTTCTTCAGTTGGGGCAACCCTTATACCAACCTGGTCGATGATATCCCCAAGTACTGCTACTTCGCCAAAGCGGCGCTGGCAGCCCTCAATTTTATGGACTGGATCCCGGACATCATCCACTGCCATGACTGGCAGGCCGGTCTGGTCCCCATCTATCTGCGCACCGTCTTTAACGGCACGCCTGTCGCCAGCGCCAAGTCCATCCTGACCATCCACAACCTCCGCTTCCAGGGCATCTACGACATCCCCACCATCAAGTATTGGTCCGGACTGCCGGATTACCTCTTCGATTATGCCGTGCTCAAGCAGAAGCACAATGACGCTAACATGTTCAAGGGCGGCCTCACCTATGCCGACATGATCACCACCGTCAGCCGGACGTATGCGGATGAGATCCAAACTCCGTTCTATGGCGAAGGTCTGGACGACCATCTGCGCTATCATTCCGGCAAACTGTGCGGCATCGTCAACGGCATCGATGTCGATCAGTGGAACAGTGAGACCGATAAACTCCTCGCGGTCAAATACTCCATCGATGATGTGCTGGTAGGCAAACCGCAGAACAAACTGGCCCTGCAGAAGAAGCTGGGTCTGGAAGAAGACGAGAACAAGTTCGTCATCGGCCTGATCTCCCGCTTGACCGACCAGAAGGGTCTGGATCTGGTCAACCAGATCATCCCCAACCTGCTGGACGGCAACACCCAGATCGTGGTCCTGGGCACCGGCGACGCGCAATATGAGGATTCCTTCCGCTACTATGAAAACGCGAATAAAGGCACTGTCTGCGCCTGCATCATGTATGATGAGCGCCTGGCGCACCTGATCTATGCTGGTTCCGATGCGCTGCTCGTGCCCTCCCTCTTCGAGCCCTGCGGCCTGACGCAGCTCATCGCCATGCGCTACGGTACTATTCCGATCGTTCGCGAGACCGGCGGCCTGAAGGATACGGTCGAGCCGTACAACATGTACACCAACCAGGGCAACGGATTCTCCTTCGATCGTTACGAACCGGGCCTTTTGTGGGAAGCGGTCATCCGCGCCAAGACCTTGTACTTCACCGAGCGTGAGTCCTGGGATGAAATGGTCATCCGTGACATGGAAAAGGACGTCTCCTGGGACAATTCCGCGGAACAGTATCGTGCCTTGTATATGAAACTGAAACCTTAAAAAGCAAAAGCCGGGTGATCCCGGCTTTTTTCATGTCAACGTCCATTCTTTGCTCAAAAACAGCACTTTCTCCGCCCCGGGCAGTTCCCGGATCGGCCGGAATTCCTCCATCAAAGCCAGCTCTTCCTCCCTTGTGAACTGACGGAAGGGGCTGCGGGCGTATCCTGCATCGATCCCGATCCAGCGCATCATCGCTTTCACGGTCGGGATCATTTCATGTCTGAGGCAGGTCAGAATGACCTGGTTGGCGATCTTCTGCTTGTCCAGCATGGCATCCAGGTCCTTGCGCAAGGATGTCTGATACAGATCCTGGTACAGGTCCGGCAGGATGTTGTAGAACGTACCGATGATGCCGTCCGCGCCGTAGCCCAGACCGCTCATGGCCATCTCGTCGCTGCCGGAATAGATCACGAAATCCGGCCCCAGCTGCTCCCGCAGTTCCAGCATCTCGAACTGGGTCGGCGCCGTATATTTGATGCCTCGTACATTGGGGATCTCGGCCATGCGGCGGATGGTCGAAAAATCCATCACGCCGGCCAAGGCGATATTGTACATGATCACAGGGACTTCCACGCTTTCCGCGATCTCACGGTAGTATTTTTCGATATTCTCCGGGCCGAATTTCCAGTAGAAAGGCGGGACTGAGGAGACCGCAGCTGCCCCACAGGATTCCGCATGTTGCGCCAGATCGATGGTCACCTTCGTACCGATGGCGCCGGCATGGACGATGAAGGGCAAAGTGCCATCCGCAGCCTCCGCCGTGATCTCGATCACCTGCTTGCGCTCCTCAGGACTCATCAAGAACCCTTCGCCGGTACTGCCCGTCAGGTAGAGCCCGTCCACCTGTTGATCCTTCAGGAATCCGACGATCTGTCGGATCGCCTGCCCGTCGATATTACCTTCTTTATCAAATGGTGTGACCATCGCCGGAATGACGCCCGTGATCTTCTGCATCGTTTTTCGCTCCTTTCATGATCGGCAAATAATACCGCTTCCGGCAAAAGTATAGCAACCGGAAGCGGTTTCGTCAATGTTGGGAAGAACTTACAATTGTTCCAGGACCTGTTCTAATTCTTCGTTCAGATTCCGATAGAACGCAGCCACATGGATCCCATCGGCCAAGGCGTGATGCACCATGACCGTCACTGGGATCGTAACCCGGCCGCCCTCTTCCAGATATCGGCCCCAGGTGATGCTGGGGTTGGAAAACCGCGTGTCCGGCCAAGGCGTTTCCAGGCTTTCATAATGGATCCACGGCACACTGGAAATGAACAGCTGACCCAGCGGATCCTCTTCCTCTTCCAGATGCTCTGAGGCCAACGCTTCCTCCTGCTTACGCTGCGCCTCTTCCAGATACCTGTCGAACGGCTGATCCACGTGGACCAGGCAGTATCGATAGGTCCCATCTGCCAGCCCTACCGTAAAGGATGGATCGCAATGATCATATTCCAGGATGCCGTCCTCATGGATGCGCTGCCGGAATTCCGGGATCCGGTTCGCGGCACGGGTCACCGCGTACAGGAACGTCAGAAAAAACGGCGCTTCCTCCTGTCGGACCCGCTCCAGGAATCCTGTGATATCCACCTTGACCGTCATGGTAAGGAACGGCTGTGTCATGGTCAGGAAATGCGCAAAATGCTCTTTGCGGGGATAGTCGCTCAGATCGATCTTATGCGGTCCCAATTGTATTTCTCCTTATCTTATGCCTGCTGATGCAGTTTGCGGAATCTGTCGGACTTGGTATCGATGAACGACAGGCTGGCTTCTGACGGCACGTCATTCATACCGGATTCCATGAAGTTCCTAAGCACCCCTGTCAGTACGAAAGGTTTTATGAAAACGGAATGCAGCATCGCCCAGATGATGATGCCGCCGATGGCCGCCAGTACGATGGGCAGAGTGCCTGGATTCTTCAGAAGTTCCGCGAACGCGCTGGTCTCCTCCGCCAACGCTTCCTGCAGGGCTTCGCCGATCGTCAGATAGATCTCCGGATGTGCGGTAATGATCGGATAGAAGATCCCTGTAAACGCGCCGCCGATGACGATGAGCGACAGGAAACCGATGCCGAAGATCCTTCCCATGTTCTTGAAAAAGGTCTTGCCATGCTTGAAGAAGATCGCCGCACCTTCACACGCTGCTTTCGCGGAACTTACGCCCTGGCGGTAGAACACCCAGCCCAGGCAGCAGTCGCAAAGATAATTGATGATCGTCTGCATGATCGAAGAGATGACGCTGCCGATGGACTTGCCGGTGTCGCCGCCCACATTCTGGGTGACGTTCGTGATCGCTTTGCCCAGCTGTCCGAAGATGCCCTTGATGGCGCGCGTGATTGCGAAGAACGCAGCGACCGTAAGGAACCGCTCTTTTACGACCTTCTTGCCTTCCGCGATGACGTCATCCGGCAGTTCCCCTTCGGTGATGCCGCGTGTCATCATGGCGATCTGACCGGCTTTCAGCCCATAGGATACGAACCGGGTGATGATGATCAGCGCGATCAGGCCGATGAGCAGGCCGAGCACCAGTCCTATAGGGCCTTCACCCGCCGCTTGATCGCCTACGAAGAACCCCAGTGTTCCCAGCGCCAGAAGCAGTATGATCCCGATGAGATCCCAAAATACACGCCGCAATGAAAATCCCAGTGTTTTCTTATAGATCTGCAGGTTGTTCATGATCCTTCTCCTTTGATCTTTTTTCACACTATATACAAGTGTGCACTTTATTTGGAGACGATCGTATCACTTTTTGATCCAGACTTCAAACGTGCTGATCTGTCCGGCTCTAAGTTTTTCTGCCGTTGCTCCGGTGATCGTCGGTCCCGGCTGTTCCACGCCGTCCACCAGGATCTTCTTGATCCGATACGCACCGGGGATCAAGTCCTCCTGATCCGGCAGATGATAGGTGACCTTCGTCTGGCCCAGGAACATGGCGGAGACCGTTTTGTCCGGCCGGATCAGCCAACCGGGCAGGGCCGGCGCAAGCGCGCAGACCAACGCTCCGTTTTTCATGATGAAGGGCTGCGCACCGAACATCATGCGCCGCCAGATGCTCAGGAACTCGGCGGTCGATCCGCTGAGGCGAGCTACGAAACCTCGCCCGTGGATCTCTTCGTCGGGATTCAGGCTGCTGGCCAGGAAGGAAGAGTTTTCCAAAGTACTGCGGCCATAGACCTCCGGATCCAGGAACGGGATGCAGGTCTTCTGCAGATCCGCAAAAAACTGCGGATACAGGCCGGCTTTCAGAGTCTCCAGCAGATATTTGTACTCCATGTGCAGCCAGATCGAAGCATTCTCCAGCCAGCCGGACGTGAACGCGCGGCAGCGGCCGATCTCATAGGATTCGCTGTCCAACGGAGCATTGACCCGATACATGGAAAGCTTTTCATCGAACAGAGCGCTGCTGCGGACCTGATCGTAGATCTGTGCCGCGTCTGCGCCGTCCAGCTTCATGCGGCGGACCGCACCTTCCAGGAACGGCGGCAGGGCATGCTGCGCGAAATGCAGCGGATGGATGCCCGCATCGTCCTTCTCATAGTCGATAACTTCGTAAGAGAAGTATGCCGGTGCCGGTGCACCAAGAGCGTCCGCCTTGCAGATCGCCTGATCGACGACGGCGCGCAAACTTTCGATCTTTTCTGCCAGTTCAGCACCTCTGCAATGGATCCGTTTCCCACAAGGTCCGTCGAACACTTTCTCGCGGTAGGCTTCTTTCGCGTCATTGATGGCATTCCAGAACGCCAGCTGCTGGCCCGCATCCGCAAGGCCCGGGATCTGAGAAGCCGCGTACAATGATTCTCCCAAACCGACTGCTTCTTCCGGCAGCGTCGCTGCACAGTCATATTTCTGCAGGCGAGCCAGCACGAAGTCCAGCATGCGCTTGAGCTCGTAGGTCTCATTCATGGAAGAACCCAGGATCCCAGGCAGACCGTTCAGCGCGTCATACCAGCCGGGACGTCCGCTCTCCATCTCAAGTCCCATGGCATAGGGGTCCAAGCCGGCGAACTTGGTCAGGCAGAGCACGATCAGCTTCTCCATAAGAGAACTGCAAACGATCTCCCCATTGACATCCTTGACATACAGCCCTTGGCTGTCGCGCACCCGCTCCAGCGTGTCATACTGTCGGATACCGCGGACTGTCTCTTCATAGCGGCTGGCCCGCGGCCTGACCATGGCTTGTGCCGGGAACCAGGTATATTCCGGCGTGAACAGCAGGTCTTCTTCCTTGTCCGGCCATATGGCCAGATATTCTTCCACCAGGTCCAGGTTGTACGTCCAATGATCGGACCAGAATCCTTCATTGAACTTGGCATTCAGCTGGCCTTTAGCACCCCGCATGACCTCTTCAAACCGTTCCGGTGTCCCTTCCCGCTCCAACCGGGCATAGATCTGCCCCGGTGTCAGCGCTTCCGTCTCCCCTTCCGGCGTGAAGGTCTGCATCTCCACGCTCAAAGGATTGTAGCCATCCAACTGGATCATGTCGTAGAACATGTGCAGGTTGTACCGTCCCACGAAAGGTGAGAAGAAAGTGTCGCTGCGGCGGTTCTGATTGACGTCGCGGAAGTTGCCGTTGCCCTGGGAATAGAATTCCGGCAACATGGAGAAGTAATTGTAATCCCGCTCCAGATCCCCGTGCTTGCGCGAATAGGCGTAGAAGACCTTATCGCCCAGCAGCATCGGGCAGCCGCCGCGCAGCACGTTGTCCATGTAGGTATAGCGGCAGTACGCGTCGAAGCGCGGATCCGCCGTGTGCGTATCGATGCAGTCGGTCAAGCGGTCGGTCAGAGCGACAGCACGCTGTTCCTTCGCGGCAAACCAGCCGCCGGTGAACGTTCCTTCCAAAAAGGCCTGCAGTATATCTTTGCTCTCCACCTGGCCGATGAGGGTGTTCCAGGAAAGGCTCTCCCCGGGTCCGACTTCTGCTTCTATGACAGTAAACGCGCAGGGGAAGAAGTTGGACGTACGACCGCGGCGTGTCTGGACTTTGGCCAGTCCGCCGTCCGTAAAGACCAGCGGCCGTTCCATCGCCAGATCGTAATCGAAGATCTGTGCGGGATCGGTGATCATGGGCAGACGCTTTCCTGCTTCGTCAAAGGAGACCGCAAAGTTGCCGCCCTCGATGACGGCCACGTCGGTCGTGTCCTCCATACTGGCTCGTACACGATAAAATGGGGCTTTCGTCTCGGTGTCTTCTACCTGCATCCAGGCTTTGCCCGTCTGCAGCATGTTCTTCAGCGTCCAGTCGGTGACACCGTAAGGTACGATCTCCGGCATGCCATCCAGCACTTCCAGATGTATCGGCTCTGCCGACGGGTTGGTCACACACACCCTGCGCACCAACGCTCCTACGTGCTCCTCCGGGAGGACGAAGTACTGCACACATGTCACGAGATCTTCCGTCTTCTCTTCTAAGCCCAGCACATTCATGCCGATGGTCATCGTGCCATTTTCTTCCTGTGTAAACAGCTCGCGTACCGCGCCGTCTCTGCGCACGAAGGTCCGGAACCCGGTCTGCCGCACTTTGGTATAGGCACGGTGTGCCGGAAGGAATTCCATGATCGGGTGATCCTTGTTGTCCACACCGAAGCTGACCACGGCCTGCCCACGATTGACGTAGTAGCACCAGATCGGGATGCCCTTCACTCCGGCCACACCCGGAAGAAAGCTGGAAAACGGCGGCTTCTTGCCATACTGGCGGATCGTTTCATTCATACTGCTTCAATTCCATCCTTTCCAGATATCCGGCTGGTACCCCACGGTCGCCTGCCGGCCATTGCGCACGATCGGCTGCCGAAGCACCGTCTGATGCTCCAGGAGCAGTTCCATTTTATAAGCAGGCGCGGCGTAGCGGATCAGCGCCAGCAGGTCCTGGTCCTTGCAGTCCGGATCGATCATGGCGTCCAGACCGCCCACAGCCTTGAGCACCGCATTGAATTCACCTTTGCTCAGGCCTTTCTCCTTCAAATCCACAGACTGGAACTTGATGCCCCGTTCTTTGAAAAAGCGCTCTGCTTTACGCGTGTCGGCGCTTTTTTTGGTGCCGAAGATCTGGATATTCATATACGTACGACCTCCGTGATGGCCTCGCTGAAGGTGGGATGCGGACGTACGACACGTGTCATTTCTTCCATCGTAAGGCCTCTTGTGATGGCTACTGCGAACTCGCTGACCATATCCGTGGCTCGCTCACACATCATCTGCGCACCAAGGATCTTGTGATCTTCCGCCCCATACACGACTTTGATGAACCCGCGTTCCGCCCCGCAGACGACGGTCTTGCCGTTGGCGGACATGGGCACCTTGCGGCTCTCCGCAACGATCCCCAGTTCTTTCGCCTGATCCGCCGTCAGTCCGACAGATGCGATCTCCGGTTCTGTAAATACGCAGGCCGGCATGGTCTCCAGACAGATGTCCGCATCCTGGCCCAGCATATGGTGTACCGCGTTCAGGCCTTCCGCCGTGGCCTCATGGGCCAGCATATACTTCTGCCGCGGTCCGACCGCCACGTCGCCGATGGCGTAGATATGCGGGACAGACGTCTGCCCCACCGCATTGACGACGATGCGTCCGCGATCCATTTCCACCAACGCTTCGCCCGCGAACAGTCCTTCCGTATTGGCTCTGCGGCCGGTACAGATCAGGATGCCGTCCGCCTGCACGGTCTGCTCTTTTTCCTTCTCGATGAATACACAGGAATGATCCGCCCGGATCTCCATGACCCGTGCGTCGGTATGGATCTCCACCCCGCGCTTTTTCATGAGCATCTTAAGGCTCTGGGAGATCTCTTTATCCAGGGTCGGCAGGATCCTGCTCATGGCCTCGATCACTGTCACTTTGCGGCCAAGCGCACTGTACAGGGAAGCGAATTCCATCCCGATGACGCCTCCGCCGATGATCAGCAGATGCTCGAAAGGTGCTTTCACCTCCAGCAGTTCATCGCTGGTCAGCGCGTATTCAGCTCCCGGGATCGGCGGGACCGATACCCTGGAACCGGTGGCGATCAGGATCTTTTCTCCGCGGATCTGTTCTTCGCCCACCTGCACTGTATGCGGATCCACCAACGTTCCGATACCGTGCAACACCTCTACTTTGGCCTTTTTCATGCGGGCTTCGATCCCCTGCCGCAGGGTGCTTACGACCTCGTTCTTGCGGGTCTGCATGGCGGCCATGTCGTAGGACGCCTGCATCCGGACGCCGAAGGTGCCTGCCTCCAATGCGCCGCGGTACAGTTCTGCCGCGTGCAGCAGCGCCTTTGTCGGGATGCAGCCATGGTTCAGGCAGGTGCCTCCCACGGCTTCCTTCTCGATCAAAGCGGTATGGAGGCCGCCCGCAGCCGCTTCCAGTGCCGCCTCGTATCCGCCCGGCCCGGCTCCGATGACGATCAGATCAAACTCCTTCATAGTAACTCCTTTATATCCAGCTTTCTGCCCAGTCTGCCAGCTCTTCGTTCCAGGCCAGCCGTTCCCGCAGATCCTCTTTACTGAACCGGCAGCCGATGAGCGCTTCTTCTATACGATGCGGCAGCTCCGTGTCCAGCGCGTCGCTCATGCATCGCACCGATCGGACCACGCCCCTGTCGATCTCCAGTTCGACTTCGGCACTGCCCCACGAGAACCGCTTCTCTTGCGCGATCGTAAACGGGATCTTCCGGCCGTACAGCCACTCTTGGGACTGCAGATAAGCCGTCTTCATACACACCGCTTCCAACTGCTCGATCTTCGACGTTTCCATCATTTCGATGGGCAGATCATAGGTCCTGGCCATCGATTCCCGGATCGCTACAGACAAACGCTCCACTGTAAGATCAGGACACCAATCTGTCAGATTGCCCACACGGGCACGCACGGAATCCACACTTTTGGAGGCGAGTTTCTCCCGGGAAACGGTCAGGTAACGGCTCAGCCGATCTTCATCGACCCGCAGCATGATCGTCCCATGATGGCAGCAGCCGGCTTGTGTCTTAGTAAAAGCGTTCCCGGAGAACTTGCGGCCCCGGGCTTCCAGGTCATTCCGGCCGGTACGCACGGCGGGGATACCGAAACTCTGCACCGCGCTGGCGATGACATCCAGCTGGCGCTCCACGTCATAGTCGAATCTGCGGACACAAAAAGAAAAATTCAGATTGCCCAGATCATGGTAGACCGCACCGCCGCCGCTGAAGCGCCGGGCCAGCTTCCCTCCGTCCGCCGCAAGCGCGGCCAAATCGACCTCTTTCCAGGCATTCTGATTGCGTCCGATGACCACGGTCCGCTCATTTTGCCAAAGGTACAGGAGGATCTCACCCTCCTGTACCTGTTCTGTCAACCATTGTTCCACGGCCAGATTCTGATAGGGATCCGTACCCGTGGCTTGATAAAACTTAATCTTCGAAAGCATAACGGATCACCGGGCTGCGGGCTGCCAGCACCTCGTCCGGGCGGCGGATCGGTGTCTTCTCCGGCTTCTCCGCCATGATCTCCGGATGCCGGAGGGCTTCCTCATGGATCTGGCGGAACAGGGCGACTGCCTCATCCAACGTCTCTTTGGTCTCCGTCTCTGTCGGCTCCACCATGAGCGCTTCATGCACGATCAGCGGGAAGTACATGGTCGGCGGATGGATGCCGCCGTCCAGCAGTGCCTTGGCAATATCCATGGCCGTGACACCGTTCTCCTTCTTCATCTGCTCCAGGCTCATGACGAACTCATGCATGCAGACGTGGTCATATGCCATCGGATAGAGATCCTTCAGCTTTTCTTTCATATAATTGGCGTTCAGCACCGCATTGGCAGCCGTTTCCGGCACGCCCGCCGCGCCGATGGTCAGGATGTAGGTCAAGGCTTTGACTACGACAAGGAAGTTGCCATAGAAACCGCGCACGTCCCCGATGGAGCGAGATGCCCGCTCCAACTTGCCATCAACGGCACGCATGCCCGGCAGGAACTCGGCCAGGAAAGCTTTGCAGCCGCTGGGACCGCTGCCCGGACCGCCGCCGCCATGCGGCGTGGAGAAGGTCTTGTGCAGGTTCAGGTGCACCACGTCGAAACCCATGTCGCCAGGTCGGGCGATGCCCATGACCGCGTTCAGGTTGGCGCCGTCATAGTAGCAGAGACCGCCGGCCTCGTGCACGATCTGCGTGATCTCCAGGATGTGCGGGTCGAACAGACCGACCGTATTGGGGTTGGTCAGCATCAAACCGGCCGTGTTCTCGCCCACCGCCTGACGCAGCGCATCCAGATCCACGAAACCATGGGCGTCGGAATCGATACTGATGACTTCGAAGCCAGCCATGGCCGCGCTCGCGGGGTTGGTACCATGGGCGGAATCCGGCACGATGATCTTCGTGCGCTTCTCGTCGCCGCGGGACTTATGATACGCTTTGATCAGCAGCAGTCCGGTGAATTCACCATGGGCGCCGGCCGCCGGCTGCAATGTCATCGCGTCCATCCCGGTGATCTCGCAAAGATACTTCTCGATATCTTCCATCACCTGCAGCGCGCCTTGCACGGTCTCCATCGGCTGCAGCGGATGCAGGCCGGTAAATCCCGGCAGTGCGGCCATATCTTCATTGATCTTGGGATTGTACTTCATGGTGCAGGAGCCCAACGGATAGAACCCATTGTTGACACCATAGGTCTGTTTGGACAGTTCCGTATAATGACGGTCGACCTCGGTCTCAGGCAGCTCCGGCAGACGGGGTGCTTCGGCACGCAATGGTGTTTCCGGCTTCCATGCCGGAACATCCAGCGCCGGGAAATATGCGGTCTTACGGCCGGCACGGCTTCTTTCGAACACAAGCTTCATGCTTCCACCCCGCTTTCCTTGATGATCCGGACCACTTCGTCTATCTCTTCTTTGGTGTTCATTTCTGTGGCGCACCACAGCAGATGATGCTGATCCAGCGGCAGACCGCCCAGGATATCATGCGCTTCCAGAGCTTTCAGCACGCGCTCCGCATCCGACACTTCCGTGACGAATTCATGGAAGAAGGGACGATCATATGCCAATGGCAGACCGACGGAAGCCAGCTGCTGCTGCAGATAATGCGCTTTGGCAGCACACTGCTCTGCCACGGTCTTCAGGCCTTCCGGACCGACCGCCGCCATATAGACGGCCGTCTGCATGGCGCACAGCGCCTCATTTGAGCAGATATTGGAAGAGGCCTTTTCACGGCGGATATGCTGTTCACGAGCCTGCAGTGTGAGTACGAAGGCCCGGTTGCCCTCATGATCTACCGTCTGACCCACGATACGGCCGGGCAGACTGCGCATCATTTTTGCGGTCGCTGCCATGTAGCCGATGTACGGACCGCCGAAAGCAAGCGGCAGGCCCAGAGGCTGTGCCTCGCCCACGGCCACGTCGGCACCATATTCGCCAGGCGTCTTCAGAACCGCCAGGGTCATGGGGTTGCAGCTCATGATCAGCTTGGAACCATTGGCATGGACCAGCTGCTCTAGCGGCTCGATCTCTTCCAGGATGCCGAAATAGTTCGGCTGCTGTACCAGAAGGCAGGCTGTGTCCTTGGTAAGCATCTCTTGAAGCGCTTCCACGTCGGTCACTCCGTCCTTCAGCGGGACTTCCACGACCTCCACGTTGCGGCCGAAACTGTAGGTGCGCACGACAGACAGAGTATTCGGATCCACCGCGCCGGACACCAGGATGCGGCTGTGCTTGCGGTCATGGCACATTTCACAGGCCTCCGCAGCCGCCACCGCGCCATCATAGACGCTGGCGTTGGAAGCCGCCATGCCGGTCAGTTCACAGATATCGGTCTGATATTCAAAGATGGATTGCAGCACGCCCTGGCTGATCTCCGCCTGATACGGCGTGTACGCGGTCTTGAACTCCTCCCGGTCCGTGATGGTGTGCACGATGGAAGGAATATAATGATTGTAGGCACCGGCGCCGCGGAAGATATGCGGAAATACATGGTTCTTCGCCGCCATGGCCTCGATCTTCCGACGTACAGTGAGCTCCGGCGCGCCTTCCGGCAGATTCAGCAGGTCGGTCAGATATACGGAATCCGGCACGTCACGGTACATGTCCCGGATGTCGGCAAATCCGCACTCCTGAAGCATCGCCTGCTGTTCCGCAGATGTATTGGGAACATAGACAGCCATGAGATCATTCCTCCTCGGCTACGAACGCCTCATATGCTTCTGCATCCATCAGTTCCACTGTGGCAGAGATCTCGCCGACCTTGACGAACCACGCTTCGTACGGATCTTCGTTCATGGCTTCCGGTGCATCTGCCAGCTCTTCGTTGACTTCTTCCACGACGCCGGTCACAGGCGCGTTGACGTCGGACACGGCTTTGACGGATTCCACGTCGGCGAACGGCTCGCCGGCCATCAGCTCATCGCCCTCTTCCGGCAGGTTGACGAAGACAAGATCGCCCAACTGGTCCTGCGCGTAATCGGTGATGCCGATGTAGGCACTGTCGCCCTGGTAACGGATCCATTCATGGGTACGGGTATACTGTAAGTCTTTCGGGAAATTCATGATATTTGCCTCCTGTATAGATAATGTATTGTGTGACACTTCGCAGTGTCCATCAAGCCTTCTTATAAAATGGTAATTTGACGACCTCCGCGGCGACTCTGCGGCCGCGCACGTCGACTTCCACCTGTGTGCCCACCGCACGGTAGGCATCCTCCACGATCGCCATGGCAATGGGGTATTTCAGATACGGACTGTGGGTACCGGACGTGGTCACACCGATCTTGCGGCCATCCGCGTACACGTCCTGGTGCTCACGGGCGATGCCCTTGCCGGTGACCTTCAGACCGACGCGGCGGCACGTGGGCTTGCCGAGACGTTCCAAAGCTTCTTTGCCGATGAACTCTTCCTTCTGCATCTTGACGAAGGTGCCAAGACCTGCCGTGCGCGGCGTGATCTCGTCGTTCATCTCATGGCCATAGAGCGGCATGGCCGCCTCCAGCCGCAGCGTGTCACGCGCACCGAGACCGCAGGGGATGAGACCTTCTTCCACGCCGGTTTCCAGCAGCTTGTCCCATAAAACCGGCGCCGCTTCCGGACTGACGTACAGCTCGAAGCCATCCTCGCCAGTATAGCCGGTCCGGGAAATGATCGCCTTGTATCCTGCCACGGTCCCATTGAAGTTGGCGGTGTAATACCCGGTGGGGATCTGATCTTCCGATGTCAGCTTTTTAAGGATCTCCTCCGCCTTTGGTCCCTGCAGTGCCAGCTGCGCGATGCTTTCGGAAATGTCTTCCACCACGACGTCGCCCAGGACGTTGGCCCGGATCCAGGCGAAGTCCTTGTCCTTGTTGGCCGCGTTGACCACGATGAAATAATCATCTTCCTTGACTTTGTAGACGATCAGATCATCCACAACGCCGCCTTCCGGATTGCACATGGGGGAATATCTGGCCTGTCCATCCTCCATGACCGTATAATCATTGGTCAGCAGATGGTTCAGGAACCGCACAGCGTCTTTGCCCTTGACTGTGATCTCTCCCATATGGGATACGTCGAACAGACCGCAGGCCGTGCGCACCGCCATGTGCTCCTTGATGACGCCGGTCTGGTACTGCACCGGCAGCAGATACCCTGCAAACTCCACGATCTTACCGCCCGCCTGTACGTGCTTATCGTACAAAGGCGTCTTTTTTGCTTCCAAAACGACCCCTCCTATTGGTTTATTCTTAGACCTTTATAAAACAATACAGGAGACGCATGAAAATAGATTCATACGTCTCCTGTCTGTTGACCTGAAAGATTATTCTTCGTCGGTGCTTTTCAGCTTTCCAGGATCGCGTCCGGAACCGGTTCTTTTGCCTGAGAGTTTCCAATGTTGCCCCTTCGGCGCTCTACCTAAAGAGTCTCTCCCTGTTCCTTCTTCCGCTGATTTGATAGTATCGCATTCGACAAGGAAAGTCAAGCTTTCTTTGCCTCAAGCTGTGCGCAGATGTCCTCGTAGGTCTTCTCATCCAGCTTATAGTGCTTCTGGTACAGCAGGTAGGAAATGAAACCGAAGACCAGCGGGATCAGGACCATGGCCAGCATAAGGCCCGTGGTCTGTCCTGCGTGGACACCGTTGATGACTTCTTTGATGCCTTCCATACGCGCCGTATCCGTGATGGCGCCAAGCTGCGCCTGCTGCTCAAAGTGGGCGATAGCATTGGTCTTCTCGGTGACGTGGAAGATGAGGTAGGTCAAAGACGTCAGCGCAACGACGATGGCGCTGCCCATCTTG
>JAFVHC010000300.1 GCA_017474705.1 Bacillota bacterium | reverse complement strand
CATCTGGACGGCCGTGATTCGGAGATGATCCTGCTCCTGGCCGATATCGACATCAATGATCTGGAGAATTCCAGCCGTGATCTGTACGAGGTCCTGATGAGTTCCATGACGGAGAACGTCGATGGCATGTATTACGACGGCCGCTATGATTATCAGCAGGCCAAGGCAGAGGAGGACGAGACCGAACGGGAGCGTCTGCTGAATTCCGCGTACGGCGCTCTGAAGATCGCTATGGAGTTCTCCGAACCCATGACTTCACAGAAGTACTATGCCAGCTATTATTTCGCGGACACCTGCATGATGCTCGGACGGTATCAGGAAGCGGTCGACGCTTCCCAGGAACTGCTGGATACCTATATCGCCCGCGATGATTTCTATGACGATACCGTGTATCTGAATGAGCAGGCACGGGCGGCTTTGGGAGGTTGAAAATGAAACAAGGGAGATTCATAGTGCTGGAAGGGTTGGATGGCTCAGGCAAGAGCACGGCGGCGCAGATGTTGAAAGAAGCGTTGACGCAGGCAGGCAGTCCGGAACCGCTCCTGACCCGGGAACCCAGCGACGGCCCTATCGGCCGATTGATCCGCCAGGCACTGACCCGGGAGATCACGTTGGATCCTAAGACGTTCACGTTGTTGTTCGCGGCTGACCGTTATGAGCATGTGCTTGGTGAAGTCCTGCCCGCACTGGCGGAGGGACGTGACGTGCTCTGCGACCGGTATTATTTTTCCAACCTGGCGTATCAGGGTGACGTTGCACCGTTCGAAACCATTCTCAGCTTCAACAGTCTGGCACGCGGCGCGATCACTCCGGACAAGGTCTTCTTCATCGACACCCCGCCGGAAGAGTGCATGCGCAGGATCCACAGCGGACGGGACGTAGAGGATGAACTGTTCGAGAGGATCGATAAACTCAAAAACGTACAGTCTTTATATATGGCGGCTTTCGAGCGGTTAAAAGAAGAAGAAAATGTCATCTGCATCGATGGGATGCTGCCGCCCGAGGGTGTCTGCGCGGAAATGATGGCGAATCTGCAGAAATAATTGTTGACAAGCAGAACAGACTGTGTTATTATAGCTGATGCAAAACAAGCAGAAGGTCCGCTTCTCACCTATGCACAAAGGGTGACATGGGTTCATAACGTACTACATCAGGCACAGGTTGTGTTGTGTCTGTCCATGCAGGAAATTTGTCAAGCGGATCTATGTAGATCCGCTTATTTTGTATCTGCGAATGGTCTTACGACCGTATCGTCACAAACATGACATGGAGGTATCCGACAATTAGCGAGTTAATGATCAACGAAGAAATTCGCGATCGCGAAGTCCGGCTGATCGATGAGAATGGAGAACAGCTGGGTATCGTCACATCCAAAGAAGCTTTGGATATGGCACATGAAAAAGACCTGGACCTGGTCAAGATCGCCCCGCAGGCCAATCCGCCCGTCTGCAAGATCATGAATTACAGCAAGTATCGCTTTGATCAGAACAAACGGGAGAAAGAGGCACGTAAAAAGCAGAAGATCGTGGAAGTCAAAGAAGTGCGTATGACGCCCAACACAGAGGAACACGATCTGAACACTAAAGTGAAGAGCGCGGTCAAGTTCCTGAAAAACGGGGACAAGGTCAAAGTTTCTGTGCGCTTCCGCGGCCGGGAACTGTCCCGTACCGAGATCGGAAAAGTCGTCCTGGATCAGTTTGCCGAGCGTATCTCTGAATTCGGAGATATCGACAAAGCGCCTAAGATGGAAGGACGCAGCATGGTCATGTTTGTATCACCCAAACGTCAGTAAAAATATCATAACAGGAGGAAGTCACAATGCCGAAGTTTAAAACGAAGAAGTCTGCAGCGAAACGCTTCAGCGCAACGGGTACCGGCAAGCTGAAGAGAATGAAAGCTAATAAGAGCCACATTCTGACCAAGAAAACCACCAAGAGAAAGCGCGGCCTGCGCCAGGCAACTCTTGCGGATAAGACGAACGAGAAGGTAATGAAGAAGATCCTGCCGTATCTGTAATGGGATCATTGCAAATATGAGCAAACTTTTAGGAGGATAAGAATATGGCAAGAGTTAAAGGTGCTTTGAACGCACGTAAAAGACATAAGAAAGTTCTGAAACTGGCTAAGGGCTACTATGGTGCCCGTTCTACGCAGTATCGTACCGCGAAAGCAGCGGTCATGCGCGCACAGCGTTCCGCATATGTCGGACGCCGCCTTAAGAAGAGAGACTTCCGCAGACTGTGGATCGCCCGTATCAATGCGGCCTGCCGTCTGAACGATATTTCCTATAGCCGCTTCATGTTTGGTCTGAAGCAGGCCGGTGTCACCCTGAACCGCAAGGTCCTGGCCGACATCGCCGTCTACGATGCAGAAGGCTTTACCAAACTGGTCGAGACCGCAAAGGCGAATCAAAAGTAAAAAACACACCCTCTGAAAACACGCAGCCAAGCTGCTGACCATTTTCAGAGGGTGTATTTTTTATGCTTGTCTGAGACGGGAGTAGAATGTAAGGGGTGTGCTTGCCTTAGGGAAGATGAATTGGTATACTGGGGAAAACCGGTCTATGGAGGTTGTGGGTATGTCAGATCAGAGCAAGGTCATGTTTTTACCGGGGGATACGCTTAAGGAGCGGTTGAAGAAAGCGGCTCATGTAACACCGAGTGCTGAACAGATGCGGTGGATGGATAAGGAATTGACCATCTTCCTTCATTTTGGCATGAACACGTTCAATGGGCGGCAGTGGGGCAATGGCACAGAGAAATTATCTGATTATGCGCCAACGGCACTGGATCCAGAGCAATGGGTACGGATCTGTGCAGAAGCTGGTTTCAAGCATATCATTACCACGTTGAAGCATCATGATGGATTTTGTCTGTGGGATACGGATTCTACTGATTTTTCAGTTAAAAACACAGAGTATCCCATGGACGTGGCGCAGGAACTCTCCGTTGCCTGCCGCAAGTATGGCGTGGGCTTTGGAGTCTATCTTTCACCTTGGGATATGCATCAACGAGAAGCCGGGATCTGGCCGACGGAAAGATATAATGATCTGTTCATGCAGCAGTTGGAAGAAATGCTGACGCACTATGGTCCGGTGGAAGAACTCTGGTTCGATGGTGCCTGCGGCGATCATCCGATCTGGCAAAAAGTGCCTTGCTATCAGACAGATGAGTGGTATGAGATGATCCATCGGCTGCAGCCTTCCGCAGTCTACAGGATGTATGATCCTTATTTCTTCGCAGATGAAGAGGGCTGGAGGCAACTGCAGAAAGGAAAGGGTCAAATCAAGTGGTCCGGCAAAGCGGTGCGCTGGGTCGGTAACGAAGAAGGCCGCAGCCGTGCGGATGAGTGGAGCGTACAGCCGGTGTCCGAGCGCATGATCGCGCAGAATGCGGTCTGGCCGGATCTGGGCGATATCAAATACTATGAACATGCGGTAGGAGCCGTTTGGTATCCGGTCGAAGTCAATACGACGATATTGAATCAATGGTTCTGGAATCCGGAGACGTCAAAGGTCAAAAGCCTGGACCGTCTGATCGAGACGTACTATCAGTCTGTAGGCAATAACGGCGTTTTGCTACTGAATCTGAGCCCGGATCGGACCGGGAGGGTCCCGGAGGATCAAGTGCGTCGGCTCATGGAACTTCGGCAGTTCATCGATGCGACCTTCTGCAGGAATCTTGCGGAGGATGCGTGTGTGACCGTGATGCAGTCCGGGAAAGCGGAAGACGCTGGTGTGATCCTGACAGAAGATCAAGATGAGTTCTGGGAGGCAAGATCGGATTGGGATCTGGAGAAGGATACGATTTCCTTCGAGATCATTTTGCCAGAGAAGCGAGAATTTGATCAGGTCATGGTGCGGGAGCATGTACAGGAAGGCCAAAGGGTCGCGGAATGGAGTTTTTCTGTATGGGAAGACGGCGCGTATCATGAAGTCGTGCGCAAAGGGGCAGTCGGAAGGAAAAGCATCCGAAGATTCCAGACAGTCTGTACAGACAAGGTCTTACTAACAATCCAGAAGAGTTTTGATGCGCCGCAGATCTCTGGATTTGGTTTGTATTTGACACAAAAGCCGGAGAGCGAAGAGCAGGAGCATGTGATGGATCTGAGTGAGTTTGTGGCAGCAGAATTGCCAGATGACGCGGTCACTGGCGTGTCCTATCGCTTATTCAGGGGCGGGCGGCAAAGCGCGGCTCAGATCGATCCGGACGTTGAGAAGCATGGAGAGTCCGGGCATCTTCCAACCCTGGATCCCGGATTGCTAGAGAGAAGATCCGACTATCATGCAGAGTTTACAGGATGGTTGGAAGTATTAGGAAGCGGGACATATCGTTTTGAACTGAGCAGTGTCGATGGCGCGATGCTCTGTCTTGCCGGTCAGCTCTGCTTGGATAATGACGAGCCGCACGCCTGGAGAGGTGTCAGCAGGACACTGCGCCTGGATCAAGGGTACTATCCCTATCGCCTGCTGTACACCAGCTTCCGCGGAGAAGCCGCCTTTGCGTTGGATCCGGATGCGGACTGTGAGATCCTGGAGAATAAACGTGTCAGGTTTTTGTAAAACCTATATTGAATAAAAAAGGAGTGTGAAAAACCAAACCTATGGTTTTCACACTCCTTCTTTTCATATCACGATTTCTATGATTTATTTACACGTGATCGTGATGCTTGCGTCCGGCAGGCCTTGCGCGGAAACCGTCAGAACGATCTCAGAAGGCTCTCGTGTGGCGCGCAGGACGGCCAATGCGTAACCGCCAAAGACGTTGCGGTCACTGGTATAATCCTCTTCCGTGCAGGGATTGGCAGAGCCGAGCGCTAAAAGTGCGCCGCCTTCTGCTTCCGCGTGGATGCGGACGTCATCACAGACCACGGTACGGCCTTCTGCATCGGCGATGCGGACGGTAACATAGCTCAGGTCCATGCCATCGGCTTCGATCTGCGCACGGTCCGGCTCCAGCAGGATCTGTGCGGGTGTGCCACTGGTTTCAAGAGCCGTGGATACGCTTGGCACACCCTTCCGGTAGGCAACGGCTTCCACCTTGCCCGGCTGATACGGAACCGTGACGAAGGCCTGATACTTTTCTACGGGGGCTTTACCGGCAGAAACGCCGTTGATGATGAATTCGACTTCATCGGCATCGGCATACGCTTCCAACTGTACCGGCTGACCGATATGCTCTTCCTTGAAGGTCCAGGTCGGACGGACGTCTTGCCAGTGCCAGCCCATGCCATAGAAGGGCACGCCTGTCTTTTCCGGCGGGGTAGTGAACAGGTAGACCCCCTGATCGAGCCCCCAGACGATGCCGCGATAATAACTCTGCGGGCGGCGCTTCAGGTCCAGATCCAGGTCGCCTTGATAGCAGGAGAGCCACGGCCAACTGCCGACCAGACCGCGGAATCCGGCACCGATATCCCAGATCACGCGGCCGGCACCGGCTTCGCCCAGATTGTCCGTCGCGGTCCAGGTGAAATCACCGATGCAGTTGTCATTGTCCAGGACGGCCTGCCAATAATCATACATGTGCCAGCTCTGCGTCTCCGTTGCATGGATCACGCGTTCCGGATGCTTCTTCGCATCGATCTCATAACGCGGCCACAAGTAATTATAACCTGAGATATCCAGGGCAGGGATCGTATCTTTCGTACCTTCATCCCAGTAATCATAGTCGCCGACATGGCCGTTGGAGACTTTGCGGTTCTTCAATTCATCACTCATATCGGTGGTATGCATCATGCGGACGTTCTGTCCTTTTGGTGCCACAAAGTGGTTCATGGAAGAAGAGACCGGACGTGTGGGATCTAAAGAACGTACATAGTCCGCCTGCACCTTGGCCCAGTATGCACCATCGGAGTTGCCGTTCATTTCATTGATCTCGTTGCCGATGCTCCAGCAATATATGCAGGCATGGTTGCGGTCCCGCTTGACCATGGCCTCGGTATCTTTCTGCCACCACTGTTCAAAGTACAGGTGATAGTCTCTGGCATTCTTGGCGACGCGCCACATGTCGAAGCTTTCGTCCAGTACATACATGCCGAGACGGTCGCAGACCTCCAGCAGAGCTTCTGATGGAGGATTATGTGCACTGCGGATCGCGTTGTAGCCGGCTTCTTTGAGTTTTTGGATCTTGCGTTCTTCGGCGCGGGGCAGTGCGCGGGCACCTAACAGTGCGTTATCGTGATGGATGCAGCCGCCGCGCAGCTTCACGGGAACGCCATTGACGCGCATGCCGTGCTTACTGTCGATCTCGATCTTACGCACGCCGAAAGCAAGGGTGTGCGTATCGAGGATCGTGTCATCCGCGCAGAGTTCCAGAGAGACTGCGTATAGATCAGGCTCGTCCGCGCTCCAAAGCTTTGGCTGTTCCAAAGTGAAAGTAAAGGAGAGGAACGTTTTTCCTTGGATGGCATGGACCGTTCTTTCTGCCACGACGGCACCGTCAAAGCGGGTTTTTAAGCACAGATTCCGTTCTGCCGCCGTATTTGTGACACCGATCTCTGCTTTGATCACGGCGCGTTCGGCTGAGGCTTCTCCGGTATACAGAAAGACGTCCCAGGGGTTCAGGTAGGCAGTACCGCCGACCAGAAGAGAGACTTCCCGATACAAGCCTCCGCCGGAGTACCATCGGCTGGAGGGCTGTACACTGTCCGTCGAAACGATCAGCGTATTATCTTCTTGGATGTACGGGGTCAGATCGACCTGGAAGGGGGTGTAACCATAAGGATGGAGCGCCAGCAGATCGCCATTGAGCGTGACTTCTGCATTCATATAGGCGCCATCGATATTCAGGAGCACTGTCTTGCCGGCCCAATCCGGAT
>JAFVHC010000299.1 GCA_017474705.1 Bacillota bacterium | reverse complement strand
CCACCACGATCTTGCCCTTGTCACCGGAGATCTCGAGACGGTTCGTGCCCGGAGTCTCATGGGTGGAAGTGATGAACAGACCGGTGGCTCCGTTCGGATACTCTGCATAAGCTGTGACGTCGTTCTCGACTTCGATATCACGGCCGACACCGTATTTCATGAACGCGCGGATGCGGGACGGCATGCCGCAGATCCACTGCCACAGATCCAGCTGATGCGGGCACTGGTTCAGCAGGACGCCTCCGCCTTCGCCGGACCAGGTGGCGCGCCATCCGCCGGAATTATAGTAACTCTGAGAACGGTACCAGTTCGTGATGATCCAGACGACGCGTTTCATTTCGCCCAGTTCGCCGGACTCGATAAGTTCCTTGACCTTCTGATAGACCGGATTTGTGCGCTGGTTGAACATCATGCTGAAAACACGGTCGGACTTGTCCGCGGCGGCGTTCATCTCCTTGACCTGCTTGGTATAGACACCGGCAGGTTTCTCGCAGATGACGTGCAGTCCGCGGCCGAGCGCTTCGATAGCCAGAGGCGGATGGAAGTAGTGGGGGACCGCGATGATGACGGCGTCGATCTTCGCGCCTGCAAAGAACTGGTCGGTGTTTTCAAAGATCTCCACGTCCGCAGGCAGTGTGCGGCGTGCCCATGCTCTGCGTTCTTCACTGATATCGCAGACAGCGGCCAGTTTTCCTTCAGGTACTTTGCCTGCCATGAAGCTGGCGCAGTGCGTTGAACCCATATTACCGATACCGATGATGCCAAAACGTACTTGTTCCATGATAGACCTCCAAAAATCAGTGATTGGCGGCGATCGCTTTGAGGTTCTCAAAGCTGAAAGCCAGACAGTCGAAAGGATCGCGGCTGCAGGTATCCTGTTCGATGACGATATCCTGAACATGAGCGTCCTCGCAGGCGCGGAAGCACTCTGCGAAATCGATGTTGCCGGCGCCGATCTCGGCGATGATGGGCTTTTGTTCGACGACGGCGAAATCCTTGAAGTGACAGACTTTCATGCGATCCTTGACTTTGCGGATATACTGCGCAGGACTTGCGCCGCCCATCTGGATCCAAAAGGTGTCAAGGATGAAGTGGAAGTTCTCCGGGTCGGTCTCCTCGATAAGATAATCCATGGGGAGGACACCGTCCCACTTTTCAAACTCCAGATTATGATTATGATAAGCGAACTGCATGCCCTGATCCTTCATGCGGGCAGCGATGTCGCGCGTATCCTCGACGAATGTCTTAAGGGCATCAAGAGAACGTCGGTATTTCGGAGGCATCATGCCCAGTCCGATAGTATCGCACCCCATGAGCTTGTGCTCATAGATGAGCTGATCCAGATCGTTCTGCATGCGGTCGAAAGGACTGTGCGTGCAGCAGACGTACAGACCCAGTTCTTTGACCAGGTCAGCCAAAGCCTGAGGGTCCATGGGACCGAAACCGGAGATCTGGATGTCGTCGAATCCCAGAGCTTTGATTTTATGGAGACTCGTCGTAATATCTTCAGGCGTCCGGGTGAAATCCCGGATCGTATATAGCTGTGCACCTAATCGTATCATGAATCGTTTCCTTTCTGTTCATACTTTATTCAAGATTATAGCATATGATAGGCGTGATATCCATAGAAGATCATGAACTAAACGGTCTTTATTTTTTCAGAAAACTATGATATAATCAAATTTACTGTATACAAAAAATAATGAGGAGTTTGGATATCCATGGCAAATAATAAATACAAACCTTCAGGAAAAGCTCCGTTCTTCGGCGTCTTAGGCATGATCATTTTTGGCTTGGTCGGTGCTGTAGTGCTGTTGACCGGTTATCTGTACGGTATGAACCTCATGCCGAATCTGGGCTTGCGCATCCTGGTCTTCATAGGTGTGCTCATCCTGCTTTCCGGATGGATGCACGGACTGGTCAAAATGGGGCGTATCCGTTCACCGGGAAAATCTTTCTGGATCAGTTTCTTCATGATCCTGATCGCGCTGTATGCGGCCAGCATCCTGTATGTCGTGCTGGTACATGATGCCTGGGAATTCCCGAGGGCCGATTTCTGGAAAGAGCACATCACCTTGGAAACGCCGAAAAAATGGCTGTACCTGCTGCTGCATCCCGTAAGGCTCAAGGACTCCATGATCGTCATCATGAAGGAAGGCTTCTTTACGGTCCGCGGTACGAAGATCGCCGGCATCCCGCTGCTCATCATGTGGATCGTCGAAGTCCTGTTGTTCCTGCTGATCCCTTCCTTCCGGGCTATGTCTCAGGGTTATAAGATCTTCTCCGAAAGACAGAGACGCTGGCTGAACCAGACGGCGGAATTTACCTGCAACTACATCAAAGATCACCGTACGCTGCGCCGTCAGCTGATCAAGGGTGATACTTCCGGTCTCGATGAGATCCATTATTACAAGGTCCAGGGACAGGAAGCGCATGGTACCATCACGTTCCATCATCATCGCGGCAAAATCAGTCCGTTCGTGTCGATGCAGATGGTCAAAGCCGTGCAGATCGGCCCGCGTCGCATCAAGCATTTCTACATCCCGATCCTGGAACAGTGGGATCTCGGCGTAGCCAAGGAAGAGGAGATCTTCGAGCGTCTCCTGGCGGAAAGCGGCCTGACCCGCGAAAAAGTCATGGGTCACGGCAATTACAAAGAAAGACTGTTCTGGCGCAGCAAGAAAGAGCAGATCCGCGGTACGATCAAAGAGCGGGTCGAAAAGACGAACAACCGTGTCACGGTACGGGATTCCGGTACCTATAAGCATGGAAACGAGGTGGAAGGCCTCAACGAGGCTACGGTATATGCGCCGGTCATCACCTCTGAAATGGAACAGGAATACCTGGAAAAGAAAAAGCGGGAAGAGCAGGAACGCGAGTGGGCCGAGAACCGCGAAGAGATCCGCAACCGCAAAAACAAGAGCAAACGACGCAGTACTCGAATCAAATAAAGCATGTTTGGTTATATCAGGATATTAAAGCCGGAGCTGAAAGTGCGGGAATATACACGGTACCGTGCGTTCTACTGCGGTCTATGCAGACAGCTCAGATCCTCCTATGGGATCGGCGGAGAGCTCACATTGACCTATGACATGACTTTTCTGGTCATGCTGCTCAACGGTCTTTATGAGCCCGAAGAAAATAGGAGACAAGGCAGATGCGGTCTGCATCCGTTGACGAAACGGGAATTCATTTCAAGTGAAACGACCGCATATGGTGCGGATATGAACGTCCTGCTGGCATATTACAAACAGCTGGATGATTGGCAGGATGATCATGATCCTAAAGGTCTTGCGCTGTCGCAGATGCTGAAGAGAAAAGTCCGCAGGGTCATTGGTCGATATCCTGAACAGGCAGAAACAGTACGGAACTGTTTGAAACAGCTGTCGCAGATGGAACAGGACAGGATCCTGGATCCCGAAAAAGCGGCCGATCTGTTCGGTAAGCTTTTAGGACGTATCTTCTGCTGGAAAGATGATGCGTGGCAAAAGCCGCTGTATGAGATGGGGTTCTATATGGGCCGATTTATCTATCTGGCCGATGCGCTGGCCGATCTTGAAAAAGACAGGAAACAGGGAGCGTATAATCCTTTTATGGAGCATGCGCCGTCACCGGAGGAAGCAAAAGTGCTTCTGACGACATGTATGGCAGAGTGCGCGGCACGTTTTGAAACATTACCGATCCTGCGCGACGTTGAGATCCTGCGCAATATATTGTACGCAGGCGTCTGGAGCGGACTTCCCTGGCAGGACGATGAAGAAAGGTCAAAAGATGTTGAGTAAAGATCCTTACGATATTCTTGGAGTTGCTCCGTACGCTACGGATGATGAAGTGAAACGGGCATATCGCGAACTGGCGAAGAAATACCATCCGGACCTTCATGTGGACAATCCCCTGGCCGAACTGGCGCAGGAACGTTTTCAGGAGATCCAGGAAGCGTACGATACGGTCATGCAGGAGCGTGCTTCCGGTCGTCCGCATTCCTACCAGTCGGGCGGCAACCAGTCCGGCACATACGATCCCTTCGGTTTCGGCGGGAGCTATAATAATCAAGGGTATCAGAACAATCAGGGATACCAGAACAATTATAACAACTATAATAACTACCAGCAAAGACAGGATCAGTACCGGGGCAACGGAAGCAACAATGATCCCTGTAACTGCTGCATGGAACTGTGGTGCCTCGACAGCCTGTGCGAATGCATGGAGGCGATTTGATCCGATGCTGCTGAACAAAAGCAGGAAGATCGCGCTGCTGGGACTGCTGCTGGCCATCAACCAGATCTTTATCATCCTGGCCGCGGTCCTCGATATCAGCAGTCTCAGTTTTCTTGCTGTGGCCGCGCTGGTCATAGGCATCGCGGTGCTGGAAAGCGGCCTGCGCGACGGCGCCATCTTTTTTACCGCCTCATGTCTGCTGGGGCTGGTCCTGTGCCCGCAGCCACTGTACATCGTGTCCTACGCAGGTATGGGCCTTTATGTTCTGCTGAAAGAATTCCTCGAAAAGAAGTTCAAGGGACGCTGGTCCCGGTGGCTGCTTTGGGCAGTGAAGCTTTTCGGGTTCAATCTATATTTTGTGCCGCTGCTGCTTTTGTTTCCTCAGATCCTTTTGGAAGCGGGCGAGGGCAGGCATCTATTGATCGTACTCTGGTTGATGACGCAGGCCGCCGTCATCCTGTGCGATATCGTGTATGACCGGATCCTGGTCCTGTATCGGGAGCGGATCAGAAAAGGGAAATTTTCAGGAGGTGGATCCCTTTGAATGATGATGAATTAAAGAAAAAGAAAATAAAGGCTGCGATCATTTACGGCGTCGTCGTGATCGTGCTGATGATCCTGATCAACCGCTTCATGAATTCCATGCAGACAGAAGAGGTCCTGTACAGTGAATTCAAAAAGATGGTCAGCGACGGCAAAGTCGCCGCGGTCGAGATCGATACCAGCAGCGGAGAGATCAACTTCAAGGTCCAGGGCGATGAGTATAAGATCTACATCACCGACCCGACGGAAGATCTGACTACGATCACATCTTATATCGAGAAATACAATGTGCCGGAGTATACCGGCGTCAAGACGGAGACCAATATCTGGCTGTCGCTGCTCATCCAGTGGGTACTGCCGCTCCTGATCTTCGCGGTCCTGTGGCGCTTCGTGGCAAAAGGCCTGACCAAGAACATGGGCGACTCCATGTCCTTCGGCAAGAGCAATGCCAAGATCTATGCTGAAAACGAGACCGGTGTACGCTTCGCAGACGTTGCCGGAGAGGATGAGGCGAAAGAGTCTCTGGAAGAGATCGTCGATCTGCTGCACAATCCGCAGAAGTATACTGAGATCGGTGCCCGTATGCCGAAAGGCGCGCTGCTGGTCGGCCCTCCGGGTACCGGTAAGACGTTGCTGGCAAAGGCGGTCGCCGGAGAAGCAGGAGTTCCGTTCTTCTCTATGTCAGGCTCTGAATTCGTGCAGATGTTCGTTGGCATGGGCGCCGCCCGTGTCCGGGATCTGTTCAAGCAGGCGCAGGAGAAAGCACCCTGTATCGTATTCATCGATGAGATCGATGCGATCGGCCGCAGCCGCGATCAGTCACTGTCGACCAACGATGAGCGTGAGCAAACGCTGAACCAGCTGCTTACCGAGATGGATGGCTTCGATTCATCCAAGGGTGTCGTCATCCTGGGTGCGACCAACCGGCCCGAGATCCTCGATCCGGCACTGCTGCGTCCCGGCCGCTTCGACCGCCGCGTCATTGTGGAGATCCCGGATTATCCCGGCCGTCTTGCCATCCTGAAAGTACACGCGAAAAAGATCCGCATGTCCGACAGTGTCAACCTGGATGCGATCGCGAAGACCACGCCCGGTGCGTCCGGCGCGGATCTGGCCAATATCATCAATGAAGCTGCCCTGCTGGCTGTCCGTAAAAACCGGAAGATGGTCGAGCAGTGGGATCTGGAAGAAGCGTTGGAAGTGGTCATCGCCGGCAACGTGAAGAAGGACCGCGTCCTGTCTCCGAAGGAAAAGCGTTCCGTCGCCTATCACGAACTGGGACATGCCTTCCTTGCACACATCCTGCCTTGTGCGGATGAAGTGCATAAGATCACGATCATACCGCGCACCAAAGGTGCCTTGGGTTATACTATGCAGCTACCCGGTGAGGAAAAATACCTCGTCACCCGGGAGGAGATGGAGGATCAGATCGCAGTATCTCTGGGTGGACGCGCTGCTGAAGAAGTCATGCTCGGCCAGGTCTCGACCGGTGCCGCTAACGACATCGAACAGGCGACCACCACAGCGCGCCGTAT
>JAFVHC010000298.1 GCA_017474705.1 Bacillota bacterium | reverse complement strand
ATTGCAAAAAATGCATAAAAGTTGTATAATCAGGTAGAATGACATAAAGGAGGTTCCTACCATGGAAAAAGAGAATTCCTTAGGACAGGTCCGCATAGCGGATGAAGTCATAGAGATCATCGCCGAACTGGCGCTGAATGATATTTCAGGGATCTATTCCACAGCCAAAACGAAAGGCCGCAAGAATCAGGCCAAGAGCATCGAAGTCAAGGTGGTGGATGGTCAGGTCACAGCCGATATAGAAGTATTCGTCAGTATGAATGTAAAGATCCCGGTCGTCGCGGAAAAGGTACAGAACAAGGTCAAAGCGGCCATCGAAAACATGACCGGCCTGCAGGTATCTGAAGTCAACGTAAGGATCGTCGGTCTGATCAAAGAAGACGCGCCTGAAGAATAATCCAGAGTTTTCGTGGAGTTCGTAAAGATGTATCTTTATGGACTCCTTGTATATATTATATCCCGGAGGTTAACATGAGCAGAACGAGTGCCAGAGAAGACGCATTTAAGATCCTCTTTCAACAGCAGTTCGTCAAAGAGGATGCCAGACAGTCGATCAGCACGTATCTGGAGAATTTCGGCGGTCAGGAGACCGCGCCTGAGGATCTTGATTTCATCATCGATGAAGTCACAGGCGTCCTGGAACATCGCGACGCGCTGGATGAGATCATAGAAGGCGCTCTCAAAGGCTGGAGCCTGTACCGCCTTTCTAAGGTGGATCTGAGCATCTTGCGCCTCAGCGCTTATGAGATCCGCTACAACACAGAGATCCCGTACAGTGTGACGATCAATGAAGCTGTGAATCTGGCAAAGAAATACTCACAGGAGCAGGCGCCCTCGTTCATCAACGGTGTGCTTGGAGCGATCCAACCCTGCGAGAAAACGCCGACGGCCTGATATGGAGCGTAAGATATATCCGGTCTCCCAGGTCAACCGATATGTCAATGCGATCCTGCGGCAGGACCGTATTCTGTCAGGGATCTGGATCACCGGAGAACTGTCCAATTGTTCCATGAGCCGAGGTCACCTGTATTTCACGATCAAGGACGCAGAAGGTGCGATCTCCTGCGTTATGTTCGCGTCCTATGCAAAAGACCTGACGATGCGCATGACGGAGGGCATGGCAGTCAACGCGTTCGGAGAGATCGGCCTGTATGAAAAAACAGGCCGGTATCAGCTGAATGTCCGGCAGATGGAGCCGGTGGGAGAAGGTGCGCTGTACCAGGCGTATCTGCAGCTGAAAAACAAACTGGAACATGAAGGCTTGTTCGATCAGGAGAGAAAACGCATGATCCCGCCATTCATCCGAACATTGGGCATCATTACAGCGCCGGGAAAGGCTGCCGTCCAGGATATGATCCAGATCTCCAGGCGCAGATTTCCGGGGATCCAGATCATTTTCTGCCCGGTGCAGGTACAGGGTGTGTACGCCGCGCAATCGATCGCGGATGGGATCCGACGAATGAATGACGACGGCAGGGCTGAAGTCCTGTTGGTCGGCCGCGGCGGCGGTTCGATCGAGGATCTATGGGCTTTCAATGAAGAAGAGACCGTACGGGCGATCGCAAGTTCGCATATACCCGTGATCAGCGCGGTCGGACATGAGACAGATTTTACTTTGTCTGATTTTGCCGCGGACCTTCGGGCACCAACACCATCCGCGGCTGCGGAACTGGCGGTACCGGACGTTCGTGTCCTGCTGCAGCGCCTTGCAGATGAGGATCAGCGGATCCAATCGTTGATGCATGGCAGACTGGATCAGGCAAGGGCAGCCCTTACTTTATACCAGGATACGATGTCTCCCCGCATGCTCCGTCTGCATTTGGAACAGGCTTTGCAGCGGGTCGCATCCGAACAGGATGCCATGGAGAGACTGTTGAAGGACCGCATGCGGGAACTAAGAACGATGCTCAACCAGTTTGTTTCGGACCTGCATCTTATGGATCCGTACCGTCCGCTCAAGCGTGGCTACAGTATCCTGACGATGGAAGACAAGATCGTTCGCAGTATCCAGGAAGTACAACAGGAAGACCTGCTGCAAGCCCGCTTGATGGACGGCGTGCTTACGGTACAGGTCAAGGAAAGGAATTTGGACGATGGCAGGCAGGTTTGAAGAAGGAATGCAAAAACTCGGCGAGATCCGTGCGCGGATGGAGCAGGAGCAGACGGACCTGGAAGCAATGGTCAGCTTATATAAAGAAGGTCTTGCATTGAGCAGATCTCTGACCGAACAGCTCGATCTGACCGAAAAAGAGATCCTGACACTGGAAAAGGAAATCGAAGATGCAAATGCCTGATGAAATGCTGAAACATTGGATGGATGCCTGGCTGCCCAACCTGGAGCAAAGCCTGAAGGACGCTGTTTCCAAAGAACAGGGATATGACAGAAAGTTATGGCAGGCTATGGAATACAGCCTACTTGCCGGCGGCAAGAGGCTGCGTCCCGCATTTCTGATGCTGTCCGGTCTGGCGCTTGGTGCTGCGGAAGAAGAGTTGACTCCTTTTGCCCTGGCCATCGAAATGATCCATACCTATTCATTGATCCATGATGATCTGCCGGCGATGGACAACGACGATTTCCGCCGTGGCCGTCTGACGAACCATAAAGTTTTCGGGGAAGGCGTGGCAGTCCTGGCAGGTGATGGCCTGCTGAATCTGGCGGCGGAGACCATGGCGGATGCTGTTCTTGCTATGCATCCGGATCGGCAGTTGAACGGGCTTCGCGCTATGCAGCGAATCCTGCATGCGGCCGGACCTTCAGGTATGATCGCCGGTCAGACCGCTGATATCGAGGCAGAAGAAAAGCGTCTCGGTGCCGAGGGACTTGCTTTCATAGATCATAATAAAACAGGTCAGCTGTTATGCGCGCCATTTGTTTGCGGAGCGTTGCTGGCAGGAGCAGACACCTCCGTTTGCGCTGCTTTGGAGAAGGCAGGATTCCGCATCGGTACTGCGTTCCAGATCCAGGACGACTTCCTGGATGTTGAGGGCGATGCGGCGCTGCTGGGAAAAGCCACCGGAAGCGACGCGCTCAATCATAAAGAAACGTTTGTGACTGTCTATGGACTGGAACAAGCAAAAGAGACGGCAAAACGTCTGTCAGAAGATGCGCTTCGGGACCTGGAAGTGCTTCCGGGAAGCTACGGCGCCATGACAAGGGCGTTGACCGCATCTTTGATCACAAGGAAATATTGATATGATACTCGATAAGATCCACGATCCTTCCGATCTGAAGCGCCTCTCGCCGAAGAAGGAACAACAGCTTGCGGCGGAGATCAGGGATCAGTTATTGAAAACGACTTCTGAGCACGGCGGCCATCTCAGCCCGAATCTGGGGGTCGTTGAACTCACGATCGCGCTGTACAGTGTTTTTGATACACCGAAAGATGCGATCATCTGGGACGTGGGGCATCAGACCTATGTACAGAAACTGCTGACCGGACGTAAGGACAGGTTCGATACACTTCGTCAGTCGGAGGGTCT
>JAFVHC010000297.1 GCA_017474705.1 Bacillota bacterium | reverse complement strand
GGTGGCGATGGCCGCCAGGCCGGAACCGGGGAAAGTGACTTTGGACGTGGAACAGAATTTGAAGACCATATCTGCATGGCCAGCCTTTTTGCACTCATCCAGGATCTCCGGAACGAAGTCCTGCTTCTCCTTCTCAGGATACAGATGATGGATGCTGTACGCGTTGTCCCAGAAGATACGGAAGTCCGGCGCTGCAGGCTCCAGTGCGGCAAACCGCTGGACCACTTCTTTCGAATAAGAGATGCCTGTCGGGTTGGCATACTTCGGCACACACCAGATGCCCTTCACCAACGGATCGTTTTCCACATACTTTTCGACCAGATCCATATCCGGGCCATCGGCCAGCATGGGGATGTTGATCATCTCGATACCGAAATACTCCGTCATGGCAAAATGACGGTCATACCCGGGGACCGGGCACAGGAACTTGATCTGTCCCTGCTTGACCCAAGGTGTGTATCCCATGATCCCATGCTGCATGGCACGGGACAAAGTACTGTACATGACCTCCAGGCTGGAATTGCCGTAGATAACGATATTCTCGGTCGGACACTCGATCATCTGGCTGAGCAGGCGCTTCGCTTCGATGATGCCGGAGAGACAGCCGTAATTACGGCAGTCGATCCCTTCCTCGTTGATACAGATGGCAGGATCATCCGGGAGTGCTTCCATCATACGCATGGACAGGTTGATCTGCTCCTTGCATGGCTTACCGCGGGACATATCCAGATGGATGCCCCCGGATTGGACCTCCCGATACTCCTTCTCCATCTGCGCGCGCAGCAGGACCAGTTCTTCACGCTTCATCTTCTTATACGGTTTCGTCATGGCGATACTCCTTACTGCAATATCGATAATTGAATAAACGAAGTTGCGAAAATTCATCAATGTTCTTTTATTATAGAGTATCGCCCATATTTTTGCAAGAATTATTTCTCATTCCTGCAAAATTGAACGGTTTTTACATAAAAAACACAGTTTCCCTGCAGAATTGCAGGGAAACTGTGCAAAGATCATACGATCGATCTGTTTCAGATCTCAGGGATCTGGACTTCGATCTCTTTGCCCAGACGGGCAGAAGTCACGATACCATCGATGATCGCCTGGTTGTACAGGATCTGGGAAGACGGGATCGGAGCCGAGCCGTTGCTGTTGATCGCGTTCAGGAACGCACGGATCTTCTTATCGAACAGCGGGATCGGGGAAGGTACGATCGGGATCGTGGTCTCGACCTTGGCGCCGCCGATCGTCTGATACAGGACCATAGGATTATCCAGCGTGCCGTTCCAGCACTCGGTGGAAGGTACCTTCAGGCCGCCCTTGGTACCCAGGAACAAGGTATCGCCAGCAGTGTCCATATGCATCGCCCAAGAGATACGGAAGTCAAGTACGATGCCGCCTTCGAGACGTACGAAAGCTGCTGCGAAATCCTCCACGCCGAACAGATCCCGGTACTCCGGATGCGGACGGTACTGCCAGTAGTCCTTACTTGTGCCGATGAAATTGGACGTATAACCGGTGATGGTCAATGGTTTCGGATAGCCAATGGCGTTCAGGACCAGATCCAGGGAATAGCAGCCGATATCACCCATCGCGCCGATGCCGGCGGTCTTCTCCTCGATGAAGGAGGTGCCGAACGGTGTCGGGATACCGTCTCTGCGTCCGCCGCCGGTCTGGATGTAATAAATATCGCCCAGGACACCAGAATCGATCACGCGCTTGATCTGCATCATGTTAGGATCCAGGCGTGGCTGGAAGCCGATGGAAAGGATCTTGCCGCTGGCCTTCTCCGCCCGCATGATCTCCACCGCTTCTTCCGTGGTGACGCACATGGGCTTTTCCAGCATGACGTGCACACCCTTGTTCAGGGCGTAGATCGCGCATTCTGCGTGGGTGCGGTTATAGGTACAGACGCTGACCGCGTCCAGCTCTTCACTGTCCAGCATCTCTTTGTGGCTCGGATAGCAGCGCACCCCTTCCACACCATAGCGCTTGAAGAAGGCTTCTGCCTTACCGGGGATCAGATCCGCACCGGCCACGATCTCCACATCGGGCATCTTCAGATAGCTGGTGATGTGGTTGCCAGCGATCCAGCCTGTACCGATGATACCGATCTTCAGTTTGCGGTCTGCCAGGATGACGGGCATATCATTGCCGCTCATCTTGAAAGCATCCAAGCCTTGATCCTTGATTTCTGCCATATTTGTTTGTCCTTTCTTTCTTCAAATCCAGAGGCGTCCGGATTTGACTTTCTTCCTTCGCGTGACTATAATACGAATCAAGCAGAAGGAGGTCATACTTATGAAATCACGATTTATTCATCCGCTGTTTCCCGGAGGCCGCACTAAAGCATTCACCTTGAGCTATGATGACGGCGTTACTCAGGATGAGCGGCTGATCGCCATGTTCGACCGTTTCGGCGTCAAATGCACGTTCAATATCAATTCCGGCCTGTACGGAGTCGGAGGTCCGGTCAAAGGCTATCCCTCTCCGTTTCCCTTTACGCATCTGCGCTTCACGGAAGACCGGATCGTAGAAATGTATCAAAACCACGAGATCGCTGTCCATGGTGCCGAGCATCTGGACCCCGTAGCCTATCCTCTGCCCGTCAT
>JAFVHC010000296.1 GCA_017474705.1 Bacillota bacterium | reverse complement strand
GTATGAGTATCCTGTGACGATAAAAGGTTTAGGCATCGTATACGCGGACTTCACGATACTTGATATCCGTGAACGAAGGGAGATCATCATAGAGCATTTCGGCATGATGCAGGCTGCCGACTACTCTTCGCGCGCGTTCAGCAAGATCGATCATTATCAAAGCTCGGGATTCACTTTGGGAGATGATCTGCTGGTCAGTTTTGAGGGTGACCGTTATGTATTTCAAGCCAAGGTCTTTGAAGCCAGGATCCGCGACCGCGTTTTTCGTGATCTCTGAAGCATGACGTCTGATTTCGGTGCCTCAAATCGAATTATTAGTTCTATAAACCATCAGAAAATGAGTAATCATCGATACTACAGGTACAGAGAACTTTCAAATCTTCTCCTTGCCATCGCTCTACATGTACATTTTGCGCGAAAAAGAGCCCGTTGTACATGTAAGACGGCTCATGGTAATCAATTCTACAGTACGATCCACCCTGTCTTGCTTGATTTAAGGCTATTATGTACATGTAGTATTACACTCGTATCCGGATCTGACAGTTCGCTGTACATGTAGGTTTAATTAAGTGGTGGATCCTGATAGTTCCGCGTACATGCAGATCTTTACCTATCTCAATATTTGCAGGTCAGAGATATAGAGCCTATATTTTTCCCAAATCTCTCGCTTTAAACCTCTAAATTATTGTTGCTTTTTCCGTTGACAAACTTTGCCTCCTGTGCTACTATAGATGCACATAAAAGCTATGACGAAGACGGCAGAAGGAACTGCTTTCAGAGAGACGGTGGCCGGTGCGAACCGTCAGCACGAACTTCAAACGCCTATCACTTTCGAGCCGGAGGGCTGAACACATCTGCAAGTAAGCGCCTCACGTTTGACCACGTTACGGTATAGGGTCTGATGGGACCTGAAGCGGCAGTTTTCGTGCGCTTATGGCGCCGGCTGCAAATTGAGTGGTACCGCGGGTATATAACGACTCGTCTCAATCATCCTGAGACGGGTCGTATCTTTATTTATGACACTATTCCTCTCACGATGGCGCTTTAAACATCCATCAAGAATTCATTTTATGGAGGACTTGCATCATGCCTACAGAAACAACCAGCCAGCTGCACGAGATCGCACGTCGTATCCGAGAGATGCGCTGGATCACCGGACACACCCCGGAAGAAATGGCCGGACTGACCGAAGTTTCTCTGGATCAGTACAATGCATACGAGACCGGTGAAGCGGATCTTCCCTTTACTTTTCTACACAAGTGCGCTCTGGTCTTCGGTATGGACGTTACCCAGCTGGTCGAAGGCCACACAGCCAAGCTGTCCAGCTACACCCTGACGCGCCGGGGCACCGGTGCGCTCACCGCCAGTGAAGAAGGCATCACCATCCAGAACATGGCTTCCATGTTCCGCGGCAAACTGGCCACGCCCTACTGGGTCACCTATAATTATGAAGAAGCGCTGCTGGATCAGCCGATTCATACCACGACCCACGCCGGTCAGGAATTCGACCTGATCCTCAAAGGTACGCTGAAAGTCAAGGTCGGCGATCATGAGGAGATCCTGCACGAGGGTGACAGCATCTATTACAACTCCTCTACGCCGCATGGTATGATCGCCGTGGATGGTGAAGACTGCACCTTCCTGGCCATGATCATGGCCACCACCGAGACCGACGCGAAGCCCGGTGTCACCGAGCAGAGAGCGCCGCAGCTGGTGGGCGATTCCGAAGTCGCCAAGGACTTTATCGATGCGGAAGAGGATGAGAACGGTGTCCTGCAGCATCTTAAGTTCAAGAACACCGAACGCTTCAACTTCGCTTTCGACGTGGTCGACGCCATCGGCCGCAAGGATCCGGAGAAGCTGGCCATGGTCCACGTCTCCAACGACTTGACCGAGCGCCGCTTCACATTCAAGGATATCAAAGATGCTTCCAGCCAGACGGCCAACTACTTCTCGTCTCTGGGCATCAAACGCGGAGACCGGGTCATGCTGGTGCTCAAGCGCCACTACCAGTTCTGGTTCTCCATCCTGGCGCTGCACAAGATCGGCGCCGTGGCGATCCCTGCCACCAATCAGCTGAAATCGCATGACTTCTCCTATCGTTTCGAGAAGGCCGGCGTCAAGGCCATCGTCTGTACGGCCGATGGTGATACCTGGAAGGAAGTGGAACAGGCCGAAGCCGATTACGGTGTACCGTTGATCAAGATCATGGTCGGCGGCGTACAGGAAAGCTGGCATGATTTCAACGAAGAGTACAGTTTCTTCTCCCGCCGCTTCATCCGCCTAAGATGCGCCGGCCGGTATGGATCCGATGGTCGCTTTCTTCTCCTCCGGTACGACCGGATATCCGAAACTGGCGACCCACAGCTACAATTACGCTCTGGGCCATTACGTCACCGCTAAGTACAGGCATTGGGTAGAAAAAGACGGTCTGCACTTCACCATTTCCGAAACAGGCTGGGGCAAGGCTCTTTGGGGCAAGCTCTACGGCCAGTGGCTGTGTGAAGGTGCGATCTTCGTCTACGACTTCGATCGGTTCGATGCCGCGAAGATCCTGCCCATGTTCAAGAAATACAATATCACTACCTTCTGCGCACCGCCTACCATGTACCGTATGCTGATCAAGCAGGATCTGAGCCAGTACGACCTCTCCTCCATCCATCATGCGACCACCGCCGGCGAGGCGCTGAACCCCGAGGTCTTCTATCAGTTCGAGAAGCTGACCGGCCTGCGCATCGCGGAAGGCTTCGGCCAGACCGAGACCACGCTGACCATCGGCAACCTGAACGGCACGGCCCTCAAGCCCGGCTCCATGGGCAAGCCGATCCCGGATTATGGTATCACACTCCTGATGGACGGCCACGAAGTACCGGTGGGCGAAAACGGCGAGATCTGCATCAAGGCGGACCGTTCCAACCCACGTCCCGGCCTGTATATCGGTTACTATAGCGACGATGAAAAGACCGACGCCGTTTGGCATGATGGATACTACCATACCGGCGACCTCGCCTGGCGCGATGAAGATGGATATTACTGGTACGTCGGCCGCGCGGATGACGTCATCAAGTCCTCCGGCTACCGCATCGGCCCGTTCGAGATCGAGAACGTTCTGATGGAACTGCCCTATGTTCTGGAGTGCGGCGTCTCTGCTGCGCCGGATGAAGTCCGCGGCCAGGTCGTCAAGGCTTCCATCGTACTGGTGCCCGGCAAAGAAGGGACCGAAGAACTCAAGAAAGAGATCCAGAACTACGTCAAGAGCCATACCGCTCCGTACAAGTATCCGCGCATCATCGTCTTCCGTGATGAACTGCCGAAGACCATCTCCGGCAAGATCATCCGCAACCTCCTGTAACGGCCTATGGAAGTCAAACGATTAACGTTGTTCGCAGGCCATTACGGCAGCGGCAAGACCAACATCGCCATCAATTACGCAGTATGGCTGAAAAGCCAGGGGCTTCCCGTGACCATCGCGGATCTGGACATCGTCAATCCGTATTTCCGCGTGCAGGACAGTGAAAAACTGCTCCGGGAGACCGGGATCCCGCTGATCGTATCCGAATATGCCGGCACCAATCTGGACGCGCCTGCCATGCCGAAAGAAGCTTATGGACTGGTCACCGATCCTGAAATGTATGGTGTGATCGACGTGGGCGGCGATGACAGAGGTGCCCTGGCCCTCGGCCGCTACGTACCGGATATCCTGGAAGAAAACGATTACGAGATGCTGCTGGTGGCCAATAAAGCCCGGCCGCTGACCCGCACCGTGGCAGATACGATCCAGGTCATGCGGGAGATCGAAGAGGCCTGCGGTCTGCCCTTTACAGGACTGATCAATAATTCCAATCTCGGCCCTGATACTACTGTACAGGATGTGCTGGATAGTGTACAATATATCGAAGACTTATCACGGGCTACAGGTCTTCCCGTCAAAATGACCTGTGTCCGCAAGGATCTGGCGCCGCAGCTTGCGGAACAGATCGACGCTGTATTTCCGATCGACCTTCAAAAACTTTACTATATGATGGAGGAATGATATATGTCGAAAGTCATTTTCAATGAAGAACTGTGCAAAGGATGCGGCTTGTGCGTCAACGCCTGTCCCAAGCAAATCCTTGCGCTGAGCAAAACGCGTCTGAATGGAAAAGGTCATACCCCGGTCGAACAGACCGATCCGGACAAGTGCATCGGCTGCGCGTTCTGCGCCATGATGTGCCCGGATTGTGTGATCACGGTGATCCGTGAATGAAAGGAGCTAGCATGAGCGAAAAAGTTTTGATGAAAGGCAATGAAGCCATTGCCGAAGCCGCGATCCTTGCGGGCTGCCGTCATTATTTCGGTTATCCGATCACACCGCAGACCGAAGTCGCTGCTTACATGTCCAAGAAAATGCCCAAGATCGGCGGCACCTTCCTGCAGGCCGAGTCTGAGATCGCTGCGATCAACATGGTCTATGGCGTAGCCTCCACCGGCAAACGTGCCATGACCTCTTCTTCCAGCCCCGGAATCTCCCTGAAGACCGAGGGTATCTCCTATCTGGCAGGCGCGGATCTGCCGGCGCTGATCGTCAACGTCCAGCGCGGCGGCCCGGGTCTGGGCGGCATCCAGCCTTCCCAGTCCGATTATTTCCTGGCCACCCGCGGTCCCGGACATGGTGATTTCCACGTACTGGTCTTCGCACCCTCCAGCGTTCAGGAAATGGCCGACCTGACCAGCAAGGCCTTCGAACTGGCCGAGAAGTACCGCATGCCCGCCATGCTGCTGGCCGATGGTACCATGGGCCAGATGATGGAGCCAGTCGTTCTGCCGGAGCCTGTAGAAACCGTAGCCGAGAAACCCTGGGCCGTCACCGGCACCAAGGGCGAGCGTGAACATAACATCATCAACTCTCTGTATCTGAAGCCCGCGGAACTGGAGCAGACCAACCTGGACCGCTTCGCCCGCTATAAGCTCATCGAAGAGAACGAGCCCATGTGGGAAGAATTCATGATGGAAGACGCTGAAGTCTGCGTCGTCTCCACTGGCATCACCGCCCGCGTCTCCCGCAATGCCATCGTCGAAGCGCGCAAACAGGGCATCAAGGTCGGTATGATCCGCCCCATCACCCTGTGGCCCTTCCCGAAGAAACCGCTCGTAGAAGCCGCTGACAAGGTCAAGTCCTTCATCGCGGTCGAGCTGAACATGGGTCAGATGAAAGAAGATATCGAGCTTGCGATCCGCTGCAAGAAGGACGTGGCGCTGTGCAGCCGCGTCGGCGGTATGATCCCGTCCCCGGATGAAGTGCTCGAAGCTATCAAAACTACTGCAGGAAAGGAGGCATAACCATGGTCGTATTTGAGAAACCCAAAGCATTGACGGATGCGGTACTGCATTACTGCCCCGGCTGCACCCATGGTATCGTACATCGTCTGGTAGCAGAAGCCATCGACGAACTGGGCATCGAAGGACGCACCATCGGCATCGCGCCGGTCGGCTGCTCCGTCATGGCCTATGATTATTTTGCCTGCGATATGATCGAAGCTTCCCATGGCCGCGCGCCGGCTGTGGCCACAGGTGTCAAGCGCGCCCTGCCCGACAATATCGTCTTCGCCTATCAGGGCGACGGTGACCTGGCTTCTATCGGTCTTTGCGAGACCGTCAGCACCGCGGCCCGCGGTGAGAACGTCACCATCATCTTCATCAACAATGCCATCTATGGTATGACCGGCGGCCAGATGGCCCCCACGTCCCTCATCGGTCAGGTCACTCAAACCTCTCCTTACGGCCGTGATCCGAAGACCCAGGGCTATCCGATCAACATCTGCGAGCTGCTGGCTACTTTGGATGCGCCATACTATCTGGAGCGCGTCACCGTCAACAGCGTGCCGCACGTCCGTCAGGCCAAGAAGGCCATCAAGAAGGCCTTCCAGAATCAGGTCGAAGGCAAGGGCTACTCCTTGATCGAAGTCGTCTCCGCCTGCCCCACCAACTGGGGCATGACGCCGCAGAAGGCGCTGGAATGGATCGAGACCGATATGCTGCCGCGGTACCCGTTGGGTGTCTACCGCGACAAAGACGCCGAAGGAAAGGAGAACTAAGCCATGGCAAATCATGAGATCATCATCGCCGGTTTCGGCGGACAGGGTCTTTTGTTCTCCGGCAAAGTGCTGGCCTACGCAGGTCTTCTGGAAAACCGTGAGCTTTCCTGGCTGCCCTCTTACGGTCCGGAAATGCGCGGCGGTACCGCGAACTGCAATGTCATCCTTTCCGATACACCGGTCGGCTCTCCCATCGTGCAGCATCCGAACGTCCTTATGGTCATGAACCTGCCCTCTCTGGACAAGTATGAGGCCGACGTCGTGCCCGGCGGCGCCATCTTCGTGGATTCCACGCTGATCGCCCGCAAGGTCGAACGTACCGATGTAGAAGCTTATTATGTTCCCGCGACCCAGATGGCCAATGAAATGGGTTTCCCGGGTCTCGCCAACATGATCCTGCTGGGCGCCGTCATCAAAGTGACGGGCTGCATCAGCGAGGAAGGTCTGCCCGCTGCCCTTAAGAAAGTCATCCCGGCGCGCAAGGCCGATCTGTTCGACGCGAACATGGCCGCACTGAAGGCCGGTGCCGATTGCATCAAATAATGTGCAAAAGACCATCAGATGTCCTCTGCGGACCTTTCTGATGGTCTTGTTTTTTTCTATGGAAAATGGTATGATTTAAGTAGTTTACAATTTCTCATACGGAGGTCCAAACCATGTTAGTTGAAACCAAAGCACGTGTTGGTGTATTCGCTATTGCTCTGGGTGCTTACCTGCCCCAGTTTCCGTCTCTTGTGCCTGAATTTGATGCACAGTTTGCTGATTTCAAGACCCGCATCCCTGATTCGGTCGAATTGATCGATGGTGGTATCGTCACGACCAAGGAGCAGGCCATGGCCGCCGGCGACAAGTTCCGCGCGGCGGACGTCGACCTGGTCATCCTGCAGCTTCTGACCTATGCCACCAGCTACAACATGCTGCCGGCTGTCCGTGATCTGGACGTACCCGTTGTCCTGGTCAACGTACAGAAGAAACTGGCTCCGGATTATGCCAATACTGATACCCCCACCTGGCTGGGCGAGCTCTATGCCTGCGGTGCTGTCGGTGAGATGGTGGCTGACCTGGAGCGTGCCGGCAAGCGTCACGCCGTCATCACCGGTGTCGTCGAAGGTGGGGATCCTGAGGTCGATGCCGAGATCCTCGACTGGTGCAAAGCCGCCCAGGTCCGCCGTCGTTTCCGCGACACTAACCTCGCGCAGATCGGCCGTCCGTACCCCGGCATGATGGATCTGTACATCGACGAGACCAATCTGTATCACCGCATGTGGCTCTACACCAAACAGTTCGACTGGGAGAAAATGTGGGCCATCGCCGACAATATCACCGACGAGGATGCGATCCGCGCGAAAGCACAGGACATTCTCGATACCTTCGACATCGAGGGTGGCGGAACCATCGAAAAGGTCTGGGATATGGCCAAGTACGTCGTCGCATTTGAGCAGTGGGTCAAGGATGAGAAGCTTGGCTTCGTAGCTTCCCATTATGATGGATTCGCGCAGGGCATCGCCGGCAAACTGGACTCCATGCTGATCCCGGCGTTCTCCATGCTGATCAAACAGGGCACCGCCTGCGCCGTCGAGGGCGACATCAAGGTCGCCATGGCCATGAGCATCCTCAAAACCATCTCCGGCATGGGCCAGCTGTCTGAAATGTACTCCATCGACTTCCCGGAGGATATCTGCATCATCGGTCATTCCGGTTCCGGCGACGCGGACATCTCCCTGGCCAAAAAGCCGACTATGAAGATCGTTCCGGTGTTCCACGGCAAGACCGGCGGCGGCTACCTCACGCAGTTCTATCCGCCCACGAACCAGCCCATCACCTTCCTGGGCATCACCCAGGACAAGGACGGCCACTTCAAGTTCGTGGTGGCCGAGGGCGTGAACGAGGAAGGCCCCATCTTCATGTTCGGCGATACCAACATGCGCATGCTCTTTAGCTGGTCCGCCACCGAGTTCTGCGACAAGTGGAGCGAGGCCGGCCCCACCCACCACATGGC
>JAFVHC010000295.1 GCA_017474705.1 Bacillota bacterium | reverse complement strand
AAGCACGGGATTACCCGGGAAATGGAGGAACACGATGATTCTGACAAAAGAAGAACTGCGAAAACTCTGCCGCTGTGAATGTACAGTATCAGAGCTCACAGGGGGAAATATCAGAAACCTTCTGATCGCGGAACCATATACGATGACGCTGGATGATCTGCGTGAAGCACTGAAGCAGTATTCTTTGCGTACGGATCGTGATGAACTGGAAGACGAATGGTTCTGGCCGGTATATCATGCGTATCAGGCAGAACTGGTTCTTCTGGATGAGTCAGAATCTGAGGAATTTCTGATTCTGAAACATGCCTGGGAGGATCTGCACATTTATTTCAGTGCCGGAGAAGGCAGACCTGCATATCTTCCCTGTTTATAGGTGATGCTGTTAACGATATTCGGCCAGTCCCATACATTGATTTCCTCTTCGATCGGGAGAGTCATAACGGCTTGAATAATGCAGTCATCCTTCCGAGTAAAAGGATCATTCCGATAAAACGGAAATAATAAACGGCATGAGTTCGCATCATGCCGTTCATACTCATAGAGATTTTTCAGGGAGAGAGCTGAGCCTCTCCGTTATTTTTATCAGAACTGTACGAATGCCGGTGTGTCTGCCGGTGCATCGAGGCAGGCCTTCAGCTCATCATCCAGCTTGAGCAGGGTGATGGAGAAGCCTTCCATATCCAGAGAGGTCATGTAGTTGCCGGCAATTGTGCGGTATACTTTGATGCCCTTTTCTGCAAGTACTTCGTGGATATGCTTGTTGGCAACCATCAGTTCCATTAACGGTGTGCCGCCCATGCCGTTGACCATGACTGCTACTTCGTCGCCTTCATTATAGATGCCTTCGGCGAGGATCTTTGTCAGGAGCTTGTCACTGATCTCGTTGACGGAGCTGATCTTTTCACGATATGTTCCCGGTTCGCCGTGGATACCGATACCGATCTCGATCTCATCTTCTGCCAGATCGAAGCTCTTCTTGCCGGCTGCCGGAACGGTGCAGGCATCGATTGCCATACCCATGGAACGTACGTTAGCGATGACTTTCTCAGCAATACGCTTGACATCTGCGAGGCTTCCGCCTGCTTCTGCGCAGGCGCCTGCGAGTTTGTGTACGAAGATCGTTCCGGCGATGCCGCGGCGTCCGGTCGTCCATGTACTGTCTTCGACTGCTACGTCGTCTGCGACTACGACTTTCTCAACTTCGATGCCTTCTTCTGCAGCCATGTCCGCAGCCATTTCGAAGTTCATGACGTCACCGGTGTAGTTCTTGATGACTAAGAGAACGCCCTTGCCGCCGTTTGCCGCCATAATTGCTTCATAGACCTGGTCCGGTGTCGGGGATGTGAATACTGCGCCTGCTACAGCAGCGTCCAGCATGCCTTTTCCGACGAAGCCGCCGTGTGCTGGTTCATGTCCGCTTCCGCCGCCGGAGATCAGTGCTACCTTGCCGTCGGATCCGCCGGCACGTACCAGTACTTCCAGACCTTCAAGACGCTTAACGTACTGCGGATAAGCCGCGACCATGCCGTCAAGCATTTCGTCGACGATATTGTCGACTTCATTGATCAGTTTCTTCATTATGTGTTCCTCCTTTGAAGAAATATTATGTCAGCCGCTTCATGCGGCTTTCTTCCGTAGTGGTACAGGCTTACTGTTTGTGGAATTCCCGCATGGCTTCCGCTGCCTGAATGACCTGATCGATGGAATTGCCGATGTTTGCTTCAACAGCCGCAACAATTGCGCCTTCGACAACAGGGGCGTCGGCGATGCGTACGTCGATGTCTTCTTCCAGCAGATCGATGGCAGTTTCCGCACTGATGATGCCGCTGCCGAGGTCTGCGAGGATGACGACGCCGTCACCGGCATTCGCACTGACGATGGCTTCCATGATCCGTACGGCATCCGTACCGATCGTGCCGTCTTCCAGACCGCCGGCTGTATACAGCTGGGTGTATCCCTGCGCCATTTCCAGGGCAAGTTCTTTGATTCCCTCAGCGATCTTCGGGCTGTGGGATACGATGACCAGTCCTACCATGATCTTAGGAACGGATGAAATCGCGGATCGTTT
>JAFVHC010000294.1 GCA_017474705.1 Bacillota bacterium | reverse complement strand
GAAAGATAAGAGATCGGAAGATCATGTATGCAGTTTTGAATGTTCTATTACAATTTAATAGACTTCACATTTGTGGTGGCGATGCGTCATTGGGTAACACCCGTTCCCATTCCGAACACGATGGTTAAGACAATGACGGCCGATGGTACTTGGTGGGTGACTGCCTGGGAGAGTAGGTGGCCGCCATTTTTTATTGTTCTAGATCCTGTTGTTTCCTTTCGATGGGATCTTTTTTGTTTTCTTTTGTTTATTGTTATTTTAAACAAACATTATATCTCTTCTATCCGGATATTCCGCAGGAAGCCATCCCCGTCAAAGGAATCTACAACAAGATCCGCAGTATAGAGGTTCTAAAGAGTGGTAAAAAAGTGCCTTATAAGGTCATAGGTGGAGCGCCATGGCTGCATGTGCCGGGTGTACTGTGGATCGATCTGAAGCCGGAAGACACTGATCCAAATATGACCGTTATCAAGATCGAGCTGGACGGAACACTGCAGCTATATCGCGGTGCCGGACAGGCGATCACCGAGAATTGATACAAAAAGGATCCTGATGACCAGGGTCCTTTTTTGTTTGAATCAAAGCGTTTTGAATCATAAAAGCAAAAGAAATATGTTGGAAAATGTGGGATTGTGTCCGAATCGGGCTTGACATTAGGGTAGTCGTGATGTAAAATGATCATAATATCAAATGTCGAAGTATGCCCAAAAGGGGGTATTGTTAATGAGTACATTCTATAATGGTTACATTGCTAAGACCGAGCGTATCCCGAGACTGGTGGAGCATCTGTTCGCGAAAATGCCCGAAATCGAAGCGGACCGTGCTGTTCTGCTGACCGAGTCATATAAGCAGACAGAAGCGGAGCCCATGATCATGCGCCGTGCCAAGGCGTTCGACCATATCTGCAGGAATATTCCGATCATCATTCGTCCGGAGGAGCTGATCGTAGGTTCTGCAACGCAGGCACCGCGTGGCTGCCAGGTGTTCCCGGAATATTCTTTCGCATGGCTGGAGTCTGAATTCGATACGGTCGCCACACGTGAGGCGGATCCGTTCTATATTTCTGAGGATACCAAGAAGACCCTGCACGAAGTCTACAAGTATTGGAAGGGCAGGACCACAAGCGAACTGGCTACCGAGTATATGGCACCTGAGACGCTCTGTGCGATCGAGCATAATATGTTCACTCCGGGCAATTATTTCTATAATGGTGTCGGTCATATTACGGTCAAGTATGGAGAAGTTTTGGCTATCGGCTATGAGGGGATCATTCGCAAAGCTGCGGAGGAGCTGACCACGCTCTCTGTCGGGGATGCGGATTATGCGAAGAAGCATATCTTCCTGGAAGCAGTGATCATCAGCTGCAACGCTGCGATCATCTACGCACGTCGATACGCGGAACTTGCCCGTTCCGAAGCAGAACGCTGCGGGGATCCTGTCCGTCGTCAGGAATTGCTTAAGATCGCTGAGAACTGTGAACACGTACCTGCAAAAGGTGCAAGTTCATTCTATGAAGCCTGCCAGTCCTTCTGGTTCGTGCAGATGCTCATCCAGATGGAAGGCAGTGGCCACTCCATTTCTCCTGGCCGTTTCGATCAGTATATGTTCCCGTATTACAAGGCGGATCTTGATGCCGGACGCATCACCCGCGAATTCGCGCAGGAATTGATGGACTGCATCTGGGTCAAATTGAACGATCTGAACAAAGTACGTGATGAAGTTTCCGCCAAGGGCTTTGCCGGCTACAGTCTGTTCCAGAACCTGATCGCCGGCGGTCAGAACGCGGAAGGAGAGGACGTGACCAACGACCTTTCCATCATGAGCATCCAGGCTTCCATGCACGTCATGCTTCCGCAGCCGTCCTTCAGCGTCCGGGTATGGAACAAAAGCCCGCACGAGTTCCTGATGCGCGCGGCTGAGCTGACGCGTACTGGTATAGGCCTGCCTGCGTATTATAATGACGAAGTCATCATTCCTTCCTTGATGAGCCGTGGCCTGAGCCTGCAGGAAGCGCGTGAATATAATATCATCGGCTGTGTGGAACCGCAGATCAGCGGCAAGACCGACGGCTGGCATGATGCAGCTTTCTACAACATGTGCCGTCCGCTGGAACTGGTTTTCCATAATGGTAAAGATGGGGACGTACAGGTCGGTCTGGACACCGGAAACGTCGAGGATATGAAGACCTTCGATGAGTTCTATGATGCATATAAGAAGCAGACAGAGTATATGATCTCGCTGCTCGTCAACGCGGACAACGCGATCGACGTAGCACATGCAGAACGCTGCCCGCTGCCGTACCTGTCCTCCATGGTGGATGACTGCATGAAACGCGGCAAGAGTGTGCAGGAAGGCGGCGCAGTATATAACTTTACGGGTCCTCAAGGTTTTGGCATCGCCAATATGACCGATTCACTCTACGCGATCAAGACACTGGTCTTTGATGAAAAGAAGGTCACGATGGCTGCCTATAAAGAAGCGATCGATCACAATTTCGGCAAACAGCTGGAGGATGAAGAGGCGGCCAGGGTCACAGAAGCGCTGGCGCGTCAACTGAAAGAAAGCGGTGCTCCGGTCAACGAAGAGAAGATCCGTGCCATCTATCAGTTGGCGAAAAACGGCGGCGTCCCGGAGGAGAAGCGTGTCCAGTATGAAGCGCTGCGAGCACTCATCGAGGAAGTGCCGAAATATGGCAACGATATCGAAGAGGTAGACCTGTTCGCACGCGATGTTGCTTACACATATACCAAACCGATCGAGAAGTACCGCAACCCGCGCGGTGGTCAGTTCCAGGCAGGCTTGTACCCTGTGTCCGCAAACGTGCTGCTCGGCCAGCAGACCGGCGCGACCCCGGACGGCCGTTATGCATGGACGCCGGTCGCCGATGGTGTCGGTCCGGCATCAGGACGGGATACGCACGGACCCACAGCAACCGCCAATTCCGTAGCGCGTCTGGATCACTACATCGCGTCTAACGGAACGCTTTTCAATCAGAAGTATCATCCGTCCGCGTTGGAAGGCGAGGAGAGCCTTGCGAAATTCGTGGCTATGATCCGCGGTTATTTCGATCAGAAAGGCAGCCATATGCAGTTCAACGTCGTACGACGGGAAACGCTGCTCGACGCACAGGCACATCCGGAAAAGTACAAGACACTGGTCGTACGTGTCGCAGGCTATAGCGCTTTGTTCACCACGCTGTCCCGCGCGCTGCAGAACGATATCATCAATCGTACGGAACAAGGATATTGATATGAATGATAACTTTTGGGAACAGACCGGCCGGATCTTCGATATACAGAAGTATTCGATCCATGACGGACCCGGCATCCGCACGATCGCATTCCTGAAGGGCTGTCCGCTGCGCTGCCAGTGGTGCTGCAACCCGGAATCGCAGGAGTATGCCATCCAGACAATGCGCTTGAAGGATCGCAAGCCCAAGATCGTGGGTCAGGATGTGACCGTGCGCGAAGTCATGGAAGAAGTCGAAAAAGACCGCGTGTATTATCGTCGTTCCGGTGGCGGACTTACGCTGTCCGGCGGTGAATGCCTGATGCAGCCGGACTTTGCGGCGGGCCTTTTGCGTGCTGCCAAAGAGACCGGCATCAATACCGCGATCGAATCTACCGGTTTCGCCCCGTTTGAAACCATCCAGAAGCTGCTCCCGTATCTCGATTACTATCTGATGGATATCAAGCATACGGACAGCGCTAAGCATAAACAATACACCGGACAGCCGAACGAGCGGATCCTTGAAAACGCGTTCCGCATCGCTTCATCTTCCAGCGTAGAGCTGATCATCCGAGTGCCGGTCGTCGCTCCGTTCAATGGAACGGAGGCGGAGATCGCTTCCATCGCCCGCTTTGCGAAAACACTTCCGGGTGTCCGAAAGATCCATCTGCTACCATATCACCGGCTGGGACAGGATAAATATGAAGGTCTGGACCGCCCATATCTGATGAGCGGACTGGAACCGCCGACCCGGGAGACGATGCTGAAGCTTTTGAAAGCAGCGGAAGAGGCCAGTGGCTTGTATTGCCAGATCGGAGGCTGACATGGCCCAGATCGATGATAAAATGCGCATCATACAGGAACTGGTTCCGGGCAAACAAATCACTTTGGCTCATATCGTAGCCGCGCCGGATCCGGTCCTGTATCAGAAACTGGGCCTGGATCCTGCATTGGATTATGCAAAAGCCGCCATCGGTATCATGACCATGAGCCCGGCAGAGACCGCCATCATAGCCGGAGATATCGCCATCAAGGCATCCGGCGTAGAGCTGGGTTTCCTGGACCGTTTCAGCGGTACTTTGATCATCACGGGCATGATCTCCGACGTGGAAGCCTCCTGGGATGCGGTCCTTGCGTATTGCGAGGAAAAGCTGGGCTTCGTCATCTGCCCGATCACCAAAACATAATGAAAAAGATCATATTCATGGGACGGACCGGTGCAGGAAAGACCACCTTGACGCAGACGATCCGGGGCGAGGCCGTGCAGTATCAAAAAACGCAGTACATACGGCACGAGGATATCGTGATCGATACGCCGGGAGAATATGCGGAAACGCAGCACCTGGGTCGGGCACTGGCCTTGTATTCCTATGAAGCGGATGT
>JAFVHC010000293.1 GCA_017474705.1 Bacillota bacterium | reverse complement strand
GCGGCTGGCGCATCCAGGTCAGCTCCGCACCGGGCACGATCTCCACGGCATCGCCCCAGAATTTCTGCAGTGTTTCCTTGAACAGGCGATTCAGGGTATCCGCCGTGACGCTGCCGCCCGCGTCGATGATCTTATAGACTTCGCGCTGATAGGCCGCTTCCATGAAGTGGGTCACGAAATTGTGATAATAGGTATGGCCGATCATGGAAGACAGGACCCAGCGGCGGAACCGCTTATCCTCATTGGTCTTCATCAGGTAATGGGCCATGATCAGCTCATTGCAGGTCGAAGGCGCTTCCACGAAATAGGTGGAGACTTCCGTGTCGAAGATGGACTGCTCGCGGTTGCAGTTGCGGAAGTGTCCGGCATGGCCCAGTTCATGCGCCAATGTAAAGACATCGGCCATGCGGTCGTTCCAGCTCAGCAGGATGAAGGACCCCTTGCCATAGGGGCTCGCGCAGAAGCCGCCGGTGGATTTGCCCTGGTTCTTCGCGAAATCGACCCAACGGTCCCTGTAAGCTTCATCGATCATGGAAACGTAGTCCTCGCCCAGGATGGCCAGGCCGTTCTTGATATACTCCTTGGACTCTTCGATGGTGACCCGCGGATCATACTCCGGATCGACTGCGATCTTCAGATCCGCCCATGTCATGCGGTCCAGTTTGTGGACACGCTTGAGCAGCTGAGCGTAGCGGCGCATATGCGGTGCCAGTTCGTTCATGATCAGATCGATCTGACGATCATACATCTCCCGGGTGACCTTCTGCCCATGCAGCAGATAGTCGAAAACGTTGGCATAGCCGCGCTGGTCCGCCAGAATCTTATCCTTCGTGACTTCCGTGTTGTAGGTCTGCGCCGTTACGTTCTGATACTGTGCGATCTTTTCATAGAACGCATTGAAAGCCGCCCGGCGCACTTCCGGATCCGGATCATATTCATAATCATCCTCGAACAGGGAATAGCCCAGCGGATACTCTTTTCCATTGACATTGAACGACGGGAACTGCATGTCCGCCAGCTTCGCCATGTTGTAGATCTCCGACGGAGCACCCAACGTCTGGGACAACGCCGCCAGGACCCTTTCTGTCTCCGGACTCAGCTGATACGGTTTATCCCGCAGGATGTCCGCAAGATAGCCCTTGCAGGTCTCGGTCTGCTCAATCGCCTCGCGGATGACTTCTTCCGGCTGCTCGATGATCTCGCTCTTGATGAAGCTCAGGCGGCTCATGATCCCCGTGTGGATCGTGCTGACACGGTTGTTCCGCTCCACGTTATGTTCATTGTAATAATCTACCGACACAGCCAGATCACAATAATTCCAGGTCAGGGTCAATTTTTCATACAGTTCACGGAACAGTTCCAGACAAGCAAGAATATTTTCAGGCGTGTCCAGATGCCCTTTATAAGTCCCTTCGATGATATCTGCCAGTTCGCGGACGCGTTCCACGTCCTTGTACATATCCTCTTCTGTTTTGTAGATCAGCGACAGGTCCCAGGTCAGTTCCACCGGAACGTCCGCACGCTTAGTGAGTTCTGCCATTTCGTTTACCCTTTCTGCTGCAGGTTTTTTCATGTTTCATTGTAGTAAAGCGCCAGTTTTTTGTCAATGGATTTATGCACGGCCTCTGCACCCTTCCATGTGGAAGAATCACGGAAAATTCATAAAATTGAAACATTTTTTCTTCGCATTTTATGGTATAGTATAAAAGACTTAATTTGAAAGGAGTCATAAACATCATGGCAAACCGTTTTATCTTGAATGAAACTTCTTATCATGGCGCTGGCGCGATCCAGAACATCGTTCCGGAGATCCAGGCCCGCGGCTTTAAAAAGGCATTCGTCGCTTCCGATCCTGGTCTGATCCAGTTCGGCGTCACCGCGAAGGTGACCGACCTGTTGGATGCAGCCGGCATTGCTTATACCGTGTACAGCAACATCCAGCCCAACCCGACCATCGAGAACGTACAGAGCGGTGTCAAAGCTTTTGCAGACGCGGAAGCTGACGTCATCATCGCCATCGGCGGCGGTTCTTCCATGGATACTGCCAAAGCCATCGGCATCATCAATACGAATCCGGAATTCGCGGATGTTCGTTCTCTGGAAGGCGTTGCTCCTACCAAGAACCCCTGTACCCCGATCCTGGCCGTTCCTACCACGGCCGGTACCGCCGCGGAAGTCACCATCAACTACGTCATCACCGATCCTGAATACAAGCGCAAGTTCGTCTGCGTCGACGTTCATGATATCCCTGTGGTCGCTTTCGTCGATCCGGATATGATGAGCTCCATGCCCACGGCTCTGTGCGCCGCCACCGGTATGGATGCGCTGACCCATGCCATCGAAGGTTACATCACCGCCGGTGCCTGGGAGCTGTCCGATATGTTCCACATCCGTGCGATCCAGATCATCGCCCGCTCCCTGCGTGCCGCCGTTGCCGGTGACCCGAAGGGCAAGGAAGACATGGCTTTGGCGCAGTATATCGCCGGCATGGGCTTCTCCAATGTCGGTCTGGGTGTCGACCACTCCATGGCCCACACCCTGTCCGCATATTACAACATGCCTCATGGCAAAGCCTGCGCGACCCTGCTGCCCACCGTCATGGCGTACAACGCACCTGTGACCGGTGAGAAGTATCGTGATATCGCTGCCGCTTTCGGTGTTGAAGGCGCCTACACGCTGCCTCTGGAAGAAGCACGCGAAGCCGCCGTCGCCGCCGTCAAGAAGCTGGGTGAGGACGTTGGTATCGAGATGAGCCTGAAGGGCGTCGTTCCGGAATCCGATGTGGATCAGCTGTCCGCTGACGCGCTGAAAGATGCCTGCACGCCCGGAAATCCGCGTCCTGTCACGGTCGAGGATATCAAGGCCATGTACCTGTCTCTGATGTAATCACATCCATTCTGGGAGCTGCCCTTTCCGGCAGCTCCTTTTCTTTTCGGTCGCCGCATGTTATAATGAGCGCAAACACAACGAAAGGGGCATACCATGAAACTGCTATTGATCGATATCGACACCCTGCGGGCGGATCATCTGGGCTGCTACGGATATGACCGTGCCACGTCGCCTGCCATCGATTCCATCGCGGCGGACGGCGTTTGTTTCCGGGATTACTATTGTTCCGACGCACCTTGCCTTCCCTCCCGCGCGGCGTTGTTCTCTTCCCGTTTTGGCTTCCATAACGGTGTGATCAACCATGGCGGACTGCGGGCCGATCCTTTCCCGGAAGGCGCGTCACGCGGTTTCAAGGATAAAGCTGCCACCAACAGTCTGCCTGCCATGATGCGTACCTATGGCATGTACACCGCTTCCATCTCCACATTCCCGGAGCGTCATTCTGCCTGGTGGTTCAATGCGGGTTTCAATGAAATGTACAACGTCGGGAAAAGCGGCGATGAAACGGCCGACGAGGTGACGCCGATCGCCCTGGACTGGCTGGACCGCAACCGATCCCGTGAAGACTGGTTCCTGCATGTCCATTATTGGGATCCCCCATACGGAATATCGTGCTCCGGCGGAACTTGGCAACCCCTTTGCCGGCCAGCCCAGCGAAGGGCTCAGCTGGATCGATGAAGAGGTCTTCCGCAAGCATCGCCAGGCTGTCGGTTTCCATACGGCACAGGAATTGAATATGTATGGGGAAAGCGTGAGCGAAGCACACAGGCTGCGGCAGCTTGGAAAGCTGGAATCCCTGGACGACGTCCGGCACAACATGGACGGTTATGACTGCGGCATCCTGTACGCGGATATGGCCGTCGGGCAGATCATCCAACGGCTGAAAGAACTCGGCATCTACGAAGAGACCGCCATCATCGTGACTTCGGATCACGGTGAAGCGATGGGTGAATTAGGCCGATATTCGGAGCACGGCACTGCGGACCAGTCCGTGACCCGGATCCCTCTGGTCATCAAGTGGCCCGGGGCATTAACGGGCGGTCGTATTCTCAGCGGCCTGCATTATAACATCGATCTGCTGCCTACCTTGATCGCTCTTTTGGGCGATGATCCGGCCGCGATCCCCTATGGCCAGTATCTGCAGGCACAGTATGGTGCAGATTATAAAAAAGTCTATCTGCAGATGATACTTGAAAGCTACGATGGCAAGAGTTTTGCTGAAAGCATACTGAGCGGCAGTGAAGACGGCCGGGATCATCTGGTCGTTTCCATGGCGACCCATTCCGTCCAGCGCGCGGTCCGCTTCGGCGATTACCTGTATATCCGTACATATCACGATGCCTATGCTCTCTTCCCGGATGACATGCTCTTCAATATCAAGGATGATCCGCACGAGCAGCATGATCTGGCGGAAGAACTGCCTGAAAAGGTCCATGAAGGTGCCTGCATCCTGGAAAAATGGATCCGTGAACAGATGCGGATCAATGCGCCTCTGGGGCTGGGTGATCCGATCTGGACCGTCCTTGGCGAAGGCGGCGGTTACCATTCCCTCGGTGCGATGCCCGGCTATCTGGACCGTCTGGAGAAGACAGGCCGGAGCGATCAGGCACAGGCGCTCTTAGAAAAGTACCCGCATTATAAGGACAAGTGCTGATGCCATCTCATGATAAAAAACACATGCTCCGCAGTTTGTTCCTTTCGACCCTGTATCTGAGCGCCTTCACTTTCGGCGGCGGATACGTCATCATCACACTGATGAAAGAACGTTTCGTGGACAAACTGCACTGGATCGAGGAAGATGAGATGCTGGACATGGTCGCCATCGCCCAGTCTTCTCCTGGTCCGATCGCGGTCAATGGCGCCATCGTATTAGGGTACAAGCTGGGCGGCTTCCCTGGCATCCTTGTCTCGGTGCTCGGCGCCATCATCCCGCCTTTTGTGATCCTGACAATGATCTCCTTTTTCTACAGTGCTTTCAAATCCAGTTTTGCGATCCAGGCGCTGCTCACAGGCATGCGGTCCGGCGTCGCTGCCGTGATCCTCTCGGTGGTATGGGACATGTTCATAGGCGTCGTCAAGGCGCGTGACGCAGTACTGCTGCTGGTCATGGCGGCAGCCTTCGTCTGCAATTACTTCCTGCACATCAACGTGGTACTGATCATCCTGGCGGTCATCCTGATCGGCATCGTCCGCACCTTGCTGCGCGGCCGGAAGGAGGCGCGGTCATGATCTACCTCCGGTTGTTTCTTGCCTTCGTGCAGATCGGTGCTTTCAGTTTTGGCGGTGGATATGCGGCCATGCCCTTGATCCAGGCGCAGGTCATCGATACCTATCATTGGCTCAGTGCCGCAGATTTTGCGGATCTTGTGACCATCGCGGAGATGACGCCGGGGCCGATCGCCATCAATGCAGCCAGTTTCGTCGGCAACCAGGTCGCAGGCATCCTGGGGGCTGTCGTCGCCACTGTTTCAGTAGCACTGCCCTCCTGTATCTTCGTTACGATCCTCGCGATCGTGTATCAAAAATACCGCAAGATGACCCTGATGCAGGGCGTTCTTGCAACGCTGCGGCCGGCCGTGGTCTCCATGATCTTCGCCGCCGGACTTACGATCCTGCTGCCCACCATCTTCAGGGATGGCGTGATCTCTTTCGCCGCAGGTGATTTCAAGATACGGTCGGCCATCTACTTCATTGTTGCTCTTTTCGTGCTTCGTAAATGGAAGCCGAATCCCATCCTGGTCATGCTCGGCTGCGGAGCCGCAGAACTGATCGTCCAGCTGATTCTACGATAAAGGAGTTCCCTCATGATCCAATCGATCCGTCTTATTCCTGTCACCGATGACTCCCATCCCTTTGGGACCGCCCTTTTCGCGGATCCTGACATGTCCTTTGTTGAAGAAGAATACTTCTTCGACGGTACCGCCAATGTTTATGAACGGACGGAAGACGGCGGCAAACGTGTCCGCTTTGCTGATGCACCGTATACCAGCCGTCTGCTGCTGCGCCGCCCGGCTTCTCCTGAGGAGTTTTCCGGGAACATCATCTTCGAGATCATGAATTCCACGCCACGCTATGATCTGGACCGCTGCTGGACGATCCTGCGCCGTCAGATCCTACGGGATGGGGATATCTACGTCGGTGTCCTGAGCAAACCCGTCGTGTTCGACAATATGAAGCGGCTGGATCCGGTCCGATATCAGGATCTGAAATGGCCGAACCCACTGCAGTATGATATCCCGGCGGACAAGCTCGGCAACATTCCCACCGCTTCCTTCCCGGAATCCGAAGATGGTCTGTACTGGGATATCCTGATGGATACCGCGCGCCTGCTGCGCGGCGATTCCGAGCAGAATCCGCTGAAGGCCTTCACTGAAGCAAAGGACATCCGCACGATCCTGGCCGCCTGGTCCCAGTCCGGCGCCTACATGGTACGCTACATCCGGGATTTCGGCACGCAGGAAGGTACAGACTGCTTCGACGGCTATTTCGCCATGGGTGCTGCTCCCATCTGCACACCGAATCTGAATCAGGAGGACCTGACTCCGATCACTGATCAGGATCTGCATCTGCCCATGCTGGATCGTCCGATGATCGACATGCACACGGAGTCGGATAATGCCCGCCTCGGCGCTGTGATGACCCGCATGGAGAACGGCCCGTTCTATCGGATCTACGATATTGCCGGTCCCAGCCACGACACGGTCTACAGTTCGATCGAGTATTATGAAAATAACAGTGATTTCAAAAAACTGGGGCTCATGCCGAAGTATCAAGGCCTTGAGCCGGATCCCAACGGCTTCCCTTATCACTTCGCCTATCAGGCGGCTTTGGTGCTCCTGAAACGTTGGATCTGGGACGGTGCAGCTCCCTTCATCGTCGATCCGATCCCCTTCAACGCAGACCTTGAGAACCAGAAAGAGAACGGTAACTCCATCGGTGGATGGCAGCTGCCGCAGTTCAAGCTGGCCGTCTGCGAATACCATGGGACCGCCACGCCGCCAAGCCCCGAGAGCGCTTTCTCCTGCTCTGTCTTCGGCTGTGAACGGCCGTTCGCAGAAGGAGAACTGGAGCGCCGATATGGATCTTTGGAACACTATCGTGTACTTCTTCTGCAAGAGACCGATGCCGCCATCGATGCCGGTTTGCTGTTGGAAGAAGATCGGGAGGAATCCATCGAAAGGGCCATGCGTCAAGCCGAGAAATACGGACTGCGATAAAGGGTTTTCATGCATAGATCCTCTAATTTGTAAAAAGGACATGTATAGACCAGTGGGTTCGACCACTGTCCTTCATGTCTTTTTTTAACTAATCCCCCAAAAGCGGATATCAGCCTGTATTTGAAACTGTCATTCCAACATTTTGGCAAAAAATGGCACAGAATGTATGTAGTATCCTTCATCCGAATACAAAGATACCCACACTCAACGCACAAATCTTCAGGAGTGTGGGTATTACTTAAGTACGGAAATTGAACGATGCATACAGCCTCCGCATAAATAGCCCAAAATGTGGGTATTTCTTTAAGTTTGGAAGCCTCATAATACATACATTTTAAGTAAAAAGCTATGAAATGTGGGTATCAGCTTAAGTATGATAACCTTATGATACATACATTTTTCGTAGAAATGCCTGGGTTGTGGGTATTGCTTAAGTATAGAGGTCCAGTGATACATACATTTCTCCTACAAATGCTTAGAAATGTGGGTATCTGTCTTATTCCGAGTATATGCCTTCCCAAGATTCAAACAAAAAGCGTGTGGAAAACGATCGTCTCGTCGTTTCCACACGCTTCTTTTTATTTCAGTTTCTGTTGTTTCTGCCAGATGGTCATCACCAGACGGTGCGGCAGGATCTTGACGCCTAAGACCTGCAGCTTGGCTTTCCAACCGGGCACGCAGAAGTCGCGCTTCCAACGCAGCGCCCTCCAGGCTGACTTGACGATGAATTCCGGCTCGTACATCGCGGCATAATGCTTGACGACGATCTCCTCGCCTTCCTGGATCGCCCGGTCGAAAAAGCGGGTCCGGGTCCAGAACGGACACAGCGCCAGCACGTGGATCTTCCTTTGCTTCAGTTCCCGGTTCAACGCTCGGGCATAACTCAGCACAAAGGCCTTGGTCGCGCCATATATGTTGATATAAGGGATCGGTTGGAAGGCGGCCACGGAAGCGATCTCGATGATCTGCGCACCTTTCTGCATATAGGGCAGGACGATCTGCGTCATGGCGGCAAGAGCGCGGCAGTTCAGGTCGATCATCCCTAAGTTGTCTTCAAGAGAGGTCTTCTCCACAGCCCGGAACCTTCCGAAGCCTGAAGCATTGATCAAAAGCCGCACATCCGGCTGCTGCTCCTCAAGCAACGTCTGCATCCGCACGATGAAAGAAGGATCCGTAAGGTCCATGGGCAGGATCTTCAAGGGCACGGATACATCCCACTGCAGTTCTTCCAATCGCTCCTGATTCCTTGCGATGACCCATATTTCGTCGAACGAACAATGTTTCGGCGCTGTACGCGCAAATTCCCGTCCGATGCCGCTGGACGCACCGGTCACGATCGCTATCTTCTTCATGATCATTTACCTGTCAGTTCCCATACACATCGAACTACGCGGGCTACAGAGCGTTTCAAATCACGGATATCCAGGTTGCCGTCTTCCAGGCACTGGCGGATGTTCTCATGATCCGCAGGCTCACCCGGCATGGTCACGTCGTTGCCGGCATAGACACAACCCGCGGCTGAGCAGCGCGGATCCAGATGCGTCGTGGTCCAGTCGGTCATGATCATACCGTCGAAGCCCCATTCATTGCGGGCTGCCTTGGTGCAAAGATCGTAGCTGTTGGCCGCGTGCACGCCATTGACCAGGTTGTAACTGGTCATGATGGACTTCGGGTGCGCTTCTTTGACAGCGATCTCGAAGGCCTTCAGATAGATCTCGCGCAGGGTACGCTCGGTAAGGATAGAGTCGCTGCCCTTGCGATTGTCTTCCTGAGAATTGCAGGCAAAATGCTTGATCGTGACCGCGCACTTCGGATCCTGCTCCACGCCGAAGGTCATCGCCGCAGCCATGATACCTGACAGCAGCGGATCTTCCGAAAAATACTCGAAATTGCGGCCGCACAGCGGATTGCGATGGATATTCATACCCGGCGCCAGCCATACCTCAACGCCGAATTCATTCATTTCTTCCGCGACAAGACGTCCGCAGGTCATGACGACTTCCGGATCCCAGGACTGCGCCAGCAGCGTTCCCACCGGAATGGCCGTCGTG
>JAFVHC010000292.1 GCA_017474705.1 Bacillota bacterium | reverse complement strand
GCGCTTTTATACGAACTTCTGGATCGTCAGCATAAAGATAACCAAAACACGGAAGGAGTTTTATGATGAAGACCGTATATGATTTTACTGTTAAGGACAGACAGGGCAATGACGTCAGCCTGGATACGTATAAGGGCAAAGTACTGCTGATCGTCAATACTGCGACCGGCTGCGGGTTCACTCCGCACTATGAACCGTTGGAAGCGATGTATAAAGAAATGAAGGAGCAGGGCTTTGAGATCCTGGATTTCCCCTGCAATCAGTTCGCGCATCAGACGCCTGGCAGCGACGATGAGATCCATGAATTCTGCACGCTCAAATTCGGTACGGAATTCCCGCAGTTCAAAAAGATCGACGTCAACGGCGAGACGGCGGATCCTCTGTTTGCATATCTTGCCACGGAAAAACCGTTCGAAGGTTTTGGCAAGGGGCTGAAATTCGCAGCGCTTAAGAAGTTCACGGAGATGAACAACAAGGCTTTCGGCGATAAGGCGTACATCAAGTGGAACTTTACGAAGTTCCTGGTCGACCGTGAAGGTAAAGTCATCGCGCGGTTCGAGCCCACCGTGGATATGGATAAAGTCAAGGAAGCCGTCAAAGCAGCCCTGTAAAAGCATCAGAGGGGTATGCAGGGGATATAGAAAGGCAATATGCTATGAGTCGATTCCAAGAGAACGGGACCCTGGTGCAAAAAGAAAGATCCCGGGCAAAGACCATCATCCGGACCAGTATCATCGGTATCGTGGCCAACGTCTTCCTGGCTGGATTCAAGGCAGTGATCGGATTGATGACCCATTCGATCGCCATCGTGCTGGATGCCGTCAATAATATATCCGATGCCGGCAGTTCACTGATCACCATCATCGGCACCAAGCTGGCGGGCAGAGAGCCGGATAAGAAGCATCCCTTCGGTTATGGACGTATCGAATACCTGAGCGCCATGATCATTTCGGTGATCGTTCTATACGCAGGTGTCACATCCTTCGTTGAATCCGTCAAGCAGATCCTGCACCCGGAAACGCCGGATTATACGACGGTATCGCTGATCATCGTCGCTGTCGCCGTGGTGGTCAAGATCATCTTGGGCCGATATGTAAAAAGCATAGGTATGAGAGTGAATTCCGATTCGCTGATCAATTCCGGTGAGGACGCGACCCTGGATTCCATCATCTCGGCGTCTACACTCGTTGCTGCGGGGATCTATCTGCTTTTCGATGTATCTCTGGAAGCATGGCTCGGTGCAGTGATCTCCCTTGTCATCATCAAGTCCGGTGTCGAAATGCTCAAGGACACCATCTCACAGATCCTTGGTGAGAAGAACGATCCGGATCTGACGAAGAACATCAAGCGGACGGTCTGCGGTTTTCCGCAGGTGCAAGGTGCATATGATCTGGTGCTGAACAACTACGGACCGGATACATGGAACGGCTCGATCCACATCGAGGTACCGGACACCTGTTCCGCCGATCAGCTGGATCAGCTGATCCGAGACATCCAGGTGGCCGTCTATCAGCAGCATCAAGTCATCCTGACGGCTGTCGGCGTTTATTCGGTGAACACAAGAGATGCGGAAGTCATCGAGATGCAGAAGAAAGTGCGGGATATCGTCTTCGCGCATGAACATGTGAAGCAGATGCACGGGTTCTACTTGATCAAGGATCAGAAAGCGCTGCGCTTCGATGTTGTGATCAGTTTTGATGCGAAGGACCGCCGGGCTGTATATACAGAGGTGGTGGCAGACGTTCAGAAGGCCTTCCCGGATTATACGCTGCAGACGACGATGGACACAGATTTTGCCGAAGAGTAAGATCGGGCGACAAACAATATAAGCTCCTGGATTCCAGGAGCTTTATGTTTGTGTATGCGTGTGTGTTTCCCTTGACAACTGATATATCGAAATCATATACTATATTAAGACATCGCGAAAACCCGATATAGATCTTCAAATAAGGAGAGTTCTTATGAGTACACGACCTGTTACGAAGACCGCAGATCCGGCAGGAATGACAAAGATGCACATCCTGGTCCTGGCGGCCACCTGTCTGTTTTCCTGGGGCACCATGGGCATGCCGAACGCATACGGTGTCTTCTTCACGCCGATGGGAGAGGTGCTTGGTGTTGGAAGAGCAGCAGTGACATTGCATTTTTCTCTGAGAGCTCTGGCTGTCGGCATTGCCAGTCCATTCGTTGCCGTCCTTTTGAAAAAGGGGATCAGCATCCGTAAAACAATGCCCATCGGACTTGCGGTCTACATGCTGATGTGCATCCTGATCGCGCATACGAAGTCGATCATCCTGGTGTACATTTTCGCCGTGATCGCTGGTCTGGGATTTGCAACATTCTCCTATATGTTCATCGCGATCGTGCTGGGCAACTGGTTCCGGAAGAATCTGGGTACGATCTCCGGGATCGCCATGGCCTTTTCCGGCGTCGGTTCGGCGATCGCATCTCCGATCGTCACGAAGATGATCGAGTCCCTCGGATACCAAAAAGCCTACATCGCCTACAGCGCCATCACGGTGGCGATGGTGTTGCCGCTCCTGCTGCTGCCGTTCTATCCGGAAGATGCGGACCTTTTGCCCTACGGTGCCGGCGTGGACGAGGCTTCCGAAGACCAGAAACTTAAGAAAAAGGCCGGCATGACGTCAAGGAACCTGGACCTGCCTTATAGTTTCCCGTCAGCGATGGCGCTGATCTTGTTTCTGCTGACGTTCTTCTGCGTCGGCCTGACTTCATTGAATTCACATCTGCCTTCCCTGGCGATCGCGAACGGTTTTTCAGCCGATATCGGAGCGTTGCTGCTGTCCGCCTCCATGATCGGCAACCTGAGCTTCAAACTGGTACTTGGCGTGCTGATCGATAAATTAGGCGTATTGAAGGGCTTCTTGATCGTGCTGATGATCATGATCGCAGGTTCCTTGATCATCCTGTTCGTGACAGGTGCGGTGGCTCCGCTGTTGGTGGGCGGCTTCTTGTATGGCACCATCTTTTCACTTGGATCACTGGGACTTTCGCTGCTGGTGCGCTTCTTGTACGGCAATGAACAATACAACGGGATCTATGCAAAAACGGCTTTGATCACGTCGGTCGGAGCGGCTGTATACACGACGCTGATCGGTGTCATGTATGATGCGACCGGCTCCTATACACTGCCGATCTTTATGGGTGTGGCGATGGCAGGCATCTCGATCGCGATGATCTTCTGGATCATGATCCGGGTCAGAAAACTATAGACATCCGCGGCAAGAAAGAAAAAAGCGGAAGGAGAAATACAAACAACTATGAAACAGTATGACATCATAATCATCGGAGCCGGTCCTGGCGGCATTTTCTCGGCTTATGAACTGGTGCAGAAAATGCCGCAGAAAAGGATCGCGGTCTTTGAAGCAGGACATCCGCTGGAACAACGGCATTGTCCGATCAACGGCACGACCATCAAGTCCTGCATCAACTGCAAGACCTGTTCCATCATGAGCGGATTTGGCGGTGCCGGCGCGTTCTCTGATGGCAAGTACAATATCACCAATAACTTCGGCGGGACCTTATATGAATATATCGGCAAGACGGAAGCATTGGAACTCATGCGATACGTCGACGATATCAACGTGCGTTACGGCGGTGAAGGAACGAAACTGTATTCCACGGTGGGTTCCCGTTTCAAACGTTTGTGCATCCAGAATGATCTGCACCTTTTGGATGCCTCTGTCCGTCATCTGGGCACGGATATCAATTATCAGGTGCTGAGCAACCTGTATGAGTATCTGAAGGACAAGGTGGAATTCTTCTTCGACACACCGGTCACGACTCTTTCCGTGCAGGAAACGGGGTATAAGGTAGTGACAGAAAAGGCGGACTATGATTGCGAAAAATGCATCATTTCCGTTGGCCGCAGCGGCAGTAAGTGGATGGAGCAGATCTGCCGGGAAGTCGGGATCGAGACGCACTCCAACCGGGTGGACCTTGGCGTTCGAGTCGAACTGCCAGCGGAGATCTTCGAGGAACTGACCGATGAACTGTATGAAAGCAAGATCGTGTATCGGACACAGAAATATGGTGACATGGTGCGAACCTTCTGTATGAATCCCAAAGGGGCGGTCGTCAATGAGAATACCAACGGTATCGTCACTGTGAACGGTCACAGCTATGAGGATCCGGCCAGACATACGGAAAATACCAATTTCGCTCTGCTGGTCTCCAAGCATTTTTCAGAACCGTTCAATGATTCCACCGGCTATGGTGAAAGCATCGCACGGCTGAGCAATCTGCTGGGCGGTGGGGTCATCGTGCAGCGCTTCGGAGACCTGATCCGCGGTCAGAGAAGTACACCGCGCCGTATTGAGAAGAGCTTTACAACGCCCACATTGCACGCGACTCCGGGCGACCTGAGCCTGGTCTTACCCAAGCGCATCCTGGACGGCATCGTGGAAATGATCTATGCGCTAGACAAGATCGCACCGGGCACAGCCAACGACGATACGCTGCTGTACGGTGTGGAAGTCAAGTTCTATAACATGGAAGTGGTCGTGAATGAGCATCTGATGACGCAGTATCCGGGTCTCTACGTGATCGGTGATGGGTCGGGCATCACGCATTCGCTTTCACATGCTTCGGCCAGCGGCGTGTATGTCGCTCGGGATATTGCCGGTATCTGATCCAAAAATATAACCTGCTGAGAGAAAGGTCTCCCAGCAGGTTTTTTGTTGGACATATAAGCTTATGCGTAATGGTATTTGTCTTTTTTCTTCACAAGGAACCAGACAGCGACGAGAAGAGACAGGACTTCGACCACGAGCACGGCGTACCATATGCCATCCAGACCCCAAAGCAAGGGCATGATGAGGATCGCCGCGACCTGAAGGATCAAGGAACGGATGAAAGATATGATCGCGGAGACCAGCCCGTCTCCCAACGCTGTGAAGAAGGAGGAAGCGAAGATGTTGAAACCACACAGCAGGAAATGGAAGGAATAAATGATCATGCCGTGCAGGGTCATTTTATAGAGGTCCGCATCATACCCCACGAAGATCCCCGAAAGCAATCTTGCGCCGGAAAGCGAGAGACTGGCCATGGCAAGCCCTGCGATCCCCAGAAGGATCACGCTCTTGCGCAGCAGACTCTTAAGTTCATCATGATCGGCAGCGCCGAAATGGAAGCCGATGACCGGCGCAAGTCCGAAGGAGTAACCCAGGAAGATGGCCACGAAGATGAAATCCAGATACATGACGACGCCGAATGCGGCAACACCGTTTTCTCCCGCGTATTTGATCAACTGTTCATTGTAGAGGATCGTAACGATGGATGCAGCGATGTTGCTCATCAATTCAGAAGAGCCGTTGACCGAACTACGGACCAGTACGCGGCCCATAAAGTGCGTTTTGCCCAGCCGCAGCAGGGAATCGTTCTTACGGGCAAAATAGAAGAAGGGGATGCAGCCGCCGACGAACTGACTGGTGATGGTAGCCCAGGCGGCACCGGCCAGCCCGAATCCCAGGATGCCTACGAACAAGGCGTCCAGGATCATATTCGTGACGCCGGCCAGTACGGTGAACAGCAGACCCAGCTTGGGCTTCTCCCCAGTGATGAAGAAAGCCTGGAAGATGTTCTGCAGCATGAAAAAGGTGTTGCCGATCAGGATGATGCGGCCGTACAGGATGCAGCTTTCCAGCATGGCACCTTCCGCACCAAGAAGGATGGCGGTCTGCTTCAGGAAGACCTCACCCAATAAGGTGACAGCGGCGCCGATGACGATCGTCGTGTAGACCAGAAAACTGAAGATCCGATTGGCGCGGGCGGGGTCTCCTTTGCCCAGTTCATGGGAAACGACAGCGTTGCCGCCGGTGCCCAGCATGAAGCCTAAAGCGCCGAGGATGATGAACAGCGGCATCATCAGATTGATGGCAGCAAAAGAAGTCTTTCCAACGAAATTGGAAACGAACAGACCATCGACAACACTGTAGATGGAAGTGAAGATCATCATGAAGATGGATGGTGCTACGAAACGCAGGATCCTCTTGTATTCAAAATGATCGGACAGTTGGATGCGCATGAAAGAACCTTTCTTTGCAGATGGATTTTATGGTTCTTATATGATACAATGATATCCAAAGAAACACAATACATATAAGGAGTATCGGTTATGAAAACACTGTTTAAAAACGGTATCATCATCGATGGTACAGGAGAGGGTCAGCGGCTCGGCGATGTGTTGATCGATGAGGATCGTATCATTGCCGTCGGCGGTGTCATCGATGCGGCTGCTGATGAAACGATAGATATCTCCGGATGTATCATCGCACCGGGTCTGATCGACGCGCATTCCCATAATGACTTTTTCTACAACCATCCGGAAGCGGAGAAATTCTTCCAGCCGTTCATCGAGCAGGGGATCACGACGCAGATCACGGGCAACTGCAGCTTTTCGCCGTTTGGCGTTGCCCAGGATTCTCCCTACGGCGATATATCCGGAGGCCTGTTCAAAAACCTGGATCCCTGTAGCTTTGCGGATTTCAAGGAGCGTGCCAAAGGCCGGCTGTTCGTCAATATGGCGCCGCTGATCGGTCAGGGCACCATCCGAACGGGCATCAGCGGATTCAGTGCGGATCCTCTGACGCCGGAGCAGATCGAGCAGGAGCTGGAGCACGTCCGTGAGGCCATGGAAGGCGGCGCCTTCGGCGGTTCCTTCGGCTTTATGTATGAGCCGGACCGCTATGCCAAGAAGGATGAGATCCTGACCTTCGCCAAAGAGATTGCAAAGTACGATGGTATCATCACCGTACATCCCCGTGCCTGCTCCATCGTAAGCGCGGACTATCCGCTGCTGACCAAGAAATCGCATCTGGAGATGGGACTGGACGAGGTGGTGGACATCATGGAGCAGAGCGGCGCCCGCATGGAATACAGCCATCTGATCTTCACCGGCGCACGCAGTTGGAAACTGCTGGATAAGATGCTGGATACCTTCTACAAAGCACGTGCAAAGGGCGGACGCATCGCGTACGATAACTATGCCTTCCATTATGGCGCGTCCATCATCACCGTGGTCTTCCCGGAATGGTATGCGGCACTGTCAAAAGAGGAAGCAGCGAAGAGATCCAACCGCCTGAAGCTGGAGATGACCATTCTCATGTACCGTAAGGTACTGGGCATCGACTGGGAAGACATGGTCGTCGCTTATATTTCTGACGATCATCCGGAGTATGAAGGAAAGACGGTGCTCCAGCTGGCGCAGGAAGCAGGTGTCAAACCGATCGACATGTATCTGAAGCTCGTGGAGGAATCCGACCGTCAGGGCAGCATCTATCTGGGCAAGTATTATAATGACGAGATCGTGCATCGCCTGATGGAGGATGACCTGTCCATCTTCATGACGGATGCATGGGTCGAGGAGAAGGGCTTGCAGAACATTGCGGCTTTCCAGACCTTCCCACAGTTCTTCGTTCTTGCGAAGAAGTATAATATCCCCGCAGAGAAGATCGTCCGCAAGATGACCGGCGCCACCGTCGACCGTTATGGCATCAAAGAGCGCGGTTATCTGAAACCGGGCTACAAAGCGGATCTCACGATCCTGGATCCGAAGAAACTCAAAGTCGATGAGACAAAGCCGGATGCGAAGCCGGAAGGTATCGTACATGTGTATATCAATGGACAGGCCGTTTTGAAGGACTGCCAGTATCTGGGCGGCACCTTCGGACGTGTGCTGTTGAAGGACGGAACTGAGGTTTGACCTAAAGGAGTATTTGATCATGATGAAGTATATCGATATCGTAAACGGACCACAGCAGGCATCAGCCATTATCATGGGCTGCATGCGTATGCCGGCACTGAGCACGGAAGAAGCCGCGCGTATGATCAGCTGCGCCGCGGAGGAGGGCATCAACTTTTTCGACCATGCGACCTGCTATGGTGACGGAGCGGCAGAGGAGCGCTTTGGTGCGGCATTTCCATTGACCGGATTGAAGCGCGAGGACGTGATCATCCAGACGAAGTGCGGTCTGCATTTTGACCGTCAGGAATTCGATTGGTCCAGGGACGACATCCTGGCCAGCACGGAAGAAAGCCTGAAGCGGCTGCGCGTGGATACGATCGACGTCTTGCTGCTGCATCGCCCGGATCTGCTTTATGATCCGGAAGAAGTCGCTGAAGCGTTCGACAAGCTGTATCGGGACGGCAAGGTCCGCTGGTTCGGTGTCAGCAATGTAACGCCGGGGCAGTTGGAACTGCTGAAGAAATATGTTGAACAGCCTCTGGTGTTCAACCAGCTGCAGTTCTCCCTGGAGCAGAGCCAGTTGATCGATCAGGCGCTGTATGTGAACAATAAGTCGACGGAGCGCTCCATCGATCGAGATAATGGCTTGATGGATTACTGCCGGCTGCATGATATCACGATCCAGACCTGGTCTCCGCTGCAGTATGGCATGTTTGGCGGCTGCTTCATCGATGATCCTAAGTTCCCGGAACTGGATCAGGTCTTGCAGGAATTGGCGGATGCCTATGGCGTGACCAAGAGTGCCATCGCCATTGCCTGGATCCTGCGTCATC
>JAFVHC010000291.1 GCA_017474705.1 Bacillota bacterium | reverse complement strand
GTAGAATACGACCTAGTACCGTGGCAGAGGGAGCACGGCGTGCCCTTTATGGCCTACTGCCCTGTGGGGCAGGCCGGAGCTCTTGTCACACAGGATCGCGTTTCCAAGGAGATGATGGTCCGTGATCCGAACGTCAGGGCAGTGGCCGAACGCCACGGCTGCTCCATTGTCCAGGTCTTGCTGGCTTTCGTCCTGCGGCTGGAAGACTTCGCTGCGATGCCGAAAGCGGTCAGCTTCGACCATATTGAAGAAAACTATGCCGTCAGACAGATCTCTCTGACAGAGGAGGACATCGAACAGCTGTCCAGGTCCTTCCCGTCTCCCAAAGAGAAGATCCCAATGGAAAAGTATTGAAGTCAGTCCCGGAATGCGGGAAGGAGAACAAACCATGACAGACAGAGTTCAGCGCATGAGAGAAAAGTACTTCCATTCCAGACCCTGCATTACTGCAGAGCGGCTGGTTCTCCAGACGGAGGCATATAAACGCTTTGCGGGCGATGCTGTGCCGGTCTTCCGCGCTGAAGTGGTGCGTTATATCATGGAACACATGACAACCCTGATCATGGAGGACGAGCTGATCGTCGGGACGCCGACCAACAGGTACCGCGGCGCCAATCTCCACCCAGAATTCCAGTCTGCTGAGAAGTTTTATCTACAGGACATCGACGAGTTCCCGGTCAGGAAGTGCGACCCCTATGATGTGGCACCGGAGGACCGCGAGCTCATCATCAGGACGCTGGAGGACTATTGGATCGGCCGCTCGATGGAAGACGAGGCAACCCGCGTGCTGCCCCCGGACATCGAGAAAGCGCGACAGGAGGATCTGATCTCCGTTGGCTTACGCAACGGCGTCTCCGGTGAGACCACCTGCGACCATGAAAAGCTCCTGACCGTCGGGCTCCGGGGTTACATGGAAGAGTGCCGTGCGAATATCGCTGCGACCCTGAGCCAGAGCACCCGGGACCAGTCGAAGATCGATTTCTGGAACGCCTGCATTATCCAGTGCGAAGGCCTTATTACCTATGCCCACCGCATGGCCGACGAGGCCGATCGTCAGGCCGACGCCTGCAGCGACCCGGTCCGTCAGGCGGAACTGCGGCAGATCGCGGAGAACTGCCGCGTTGTACCGGAGAACCCGCCACAGACCTTCTGGCAGGCCCTGCAGATGGTGTGGTTTGCCCATGTGTATTTCCACATCGAAGTCTGCACCACGGCCTGCGGCTTCGGACGCTTTGACCAGTATATGTGGCCCTTCTATCAGAAGGATGTTATTCTGGAACAGAATATCACCGCCGGACGTGCGCTGGAGCTGCTGGAGTGTCTGTACCTGAAGGCCTGTGAGGTTTATGAAGTGCGTGACCGCTGGTATGCCTCCTCTTTTGCAGGCTATCCCATGTGGCAGATCCTGGTGGTCGGCGGACAGACGCCGGACGGCCGGGATGCCACGAATGATCTGAGCTATCTCTGTCTGGATGCTGCGGCCGAGATGCAGACAACCCAGCCGGTTCTTGCCATGCGCGTGTGGAAGAATACCCCGGAGGCGCTGATCCGCAAGGGATGTGAGATGGTACAGGCCGGTATGGCCAATCCCGGCTTCTTCAACGACGAGGCC
>JAFVHC010000290.1 GCA_017474705.1 Bacillota bacterium | reverse complement strand
CTTTGGTACACAGATGCCGGTCGTTCCGGGCGACTGTGCACTAAACGGCTGGAGCCGTGGCTATGTTCTTTGACCCGTGCTGCCTGCTCCAGACATTGAGACAATAGCTTCGGCCCGCTGATATACGGGTCTACCCGCGGCCCATCCCATGCGAGACGGGCGGCTTCTTCCTGTGTTCCCATAAAAATCGCATTGCCTGTTTCCGTCTGGATCCTTTCGGTATCTGTCAAGAGGATCTCCATACGTTCAGGCACGGTCTTCTCATCGATACAGCGTGCCTCCAGAAGCGTTCCACCCTTCGCATTCATGTATCGGCTGATCCGTGCGCCATATTCCGGATCCTGTAGACAGACGGCCAGTTGGATCTTCATGCATCCACCCCTTTCTTTTCTGGATGAACCTTTCTCATTTTGCAGATGATACCGGACTCGGTTTGATTTGTTCATCCTGGCACGCATTATACCGTGGCTCTGCTGCAGGATTCAATTTTAAGGCGTTTATTCCAGTTTTCTTCTTTACTTACCTTTTACCCCATAAAAACCGTTTTAGGGGATCTACAGTAAGATCTTCTGCATTTCCAAGTGAAAGATCCCTTGTGTATGAACATCTTCCTGTCCGACACAGGATCCTGATCGTTGGATCAAACAAAAAAATACCCCGGCAGTACCGGGGTCTCAGATCCGAAAACCAGCATCTCCGTCCAGTCGAGCTGGTATCTTTGATTATATCCATCTCGGGATGCCAGGTCTTTTATTCTCCATTTATTCCTCAAAAAAAGCATTTTCTGCTTTTTAGGCATAAAAACAGCCGGAGCGCTGTGATCGGCTCCGGCTGAAAAGAAGATCCTTTATTTCTGCCCATAATAGGCATGTGCGCCGTGCTTACGGAGGTAGTGTTTATCTAACAGGGCTTGCTGCATACCCGCCTGCTCGATCTCAGTTCCCACGCTTCTGAGCGCCGCGGTGTGATAGGCCATCATCGCCAGCTGCTCCAACACGACCGCATGATACACTGCATCGTCCGCATCCTTGCCCCAGGTGAACGGCCCATGTTCCCGTACGAGTACGGCCGGTACCTGCATCGGATCGATGCCTTTCTCATTGAACGTCTCTACGATGACTTTACCGGTATTGAGCTCATACTGTCCCTCGTTCTCTCCGCCGATCTCCTCCGGCTTCATGAACCGTGTGCAGGGGATGGTGCCGTAGAAATAGTCCGCGTGCGTCGTACCCAAAGCAGGGATCCCCAGACCTGCCTGCGCAAAGATCACAGCCCATGTGGAATGGGTATGTACCACACCACCGGTCTCGGGGAAGGATCGATATATCTCCAGATGTGTATCGGTATCTGATGAAGGGCGGTATTTCCCTTCCACGATGTTGCCATCCAGGTCCAGCACCACCAGATCCTCCGGCTTCAGAACATCATAATCCACACCTGACGGCTTGATCACAACCAGTCCGGTCTCCGGATCTTTCCCGCTGACGTTGCCCCAGGTATACAGGACCAGCCCACGGCGTACCAGTTCAAGATTCGCATTCCATACTTGTTCACGCAGTTGTTCCAGCATAGTATAAGCCTCTCTTTCCAGGTTTTATGAAGCCGACTCGCACCTCACCCTTGGCCGATCATCAGCGTTTTTTACAGATGTGACGCCATATTGAAGCGGTCATGGATCGCTTCCATCGCCAATGCAACATTGCGTTCCGCGATCAGAACGGAGATCTTGATCTCAGACGTGGAGATCATGTGGATGTTCACACCCGCATTATAAAGCGCCTCGAACATGCGGCTCGCAACACCGGGATTGGAGATCATGCCTGCACCAACGATGGAGATCTTGGCGAACTGATCACTGTACTTGATATCTTTCGCACCGAGCATCTCCTTGTTTTCTTCCAGGATGCGGCGTGTATCCTCCAGATCATCACGGGAGATCGTGAAGGAAATATCCTTGGACCCTTCCCGACCGATGGACTGCAGAATGATATCGACGTTGATATTGTTTCTGGAAAGCAGATCGAACAGACGGAACGCCTTACCAGGAACATCATCAAATCCGATCACAGAGACACGAGCTATATTCTTATCGACCGCGATACCGGTGATCAACAATCTTTCCACCTTGGTTTCCTCCTTGACCAAAGTCCCTTCTGCTTTCGTCATGCTGGAAAGCACTTCCAGGACCACATTATAACGTTTTGCCATTTCCACGGAACGATTATGCAGGACCTTCGCGCCCATGGACGCCAGTTCCAGCATTTCATCGTAGCTGATCTCTTTCAGCTTGCGCGCATTTTTGACGATGCGCGGGTCTGCCGTATAGATCCCTTCAACGTCGGTATAGATCTGACAGCGGTCCGCATGCAGCGTCGCCGCCAACGCTACAGCCGTCGTATCAGAACCACCACGGCCGAGGGTCGTATAATCCTCGTAGCGGTTGACCCCCTGGAAGCCGGTCACGATCACGACATTGCCGTGTTCCAGTTCCATTTTCAACCGCTCGGTATTGATGTTCTTCAAGCGGGCATTGCCATAGACCCGCGTTGTGTTCATGGCGATCTGGAATGCGTTCAGCGAAACCGCTTTATATCCCATTTCCTGCAGGGCGAGCGCCATAAGCGCCACGGACTGCTGCTCGCCTGTCGTGATCAGCATATCCAGCTCCCGCTTACTGGGATTCTGGTTCAGTTCTTTCGCTTTCGCGATCAATTGATCCGTGGTCTTGCCCTGGGCTGACAGGACAACGACCACTTGATTTCCTTTGTCTACATCCTCCGCGATCAGTCCCGCTACGTGACGGACTCGTTCTGCATCCGCCACGGAACTGCCGCCGAATTTCTTAACAATCAGCACCTTACCTATGCTCCTTTACGCTTCATCGGTCCAGCAGACCGGTTCAAATATATTTCTTTTTCGGTCATTCAGGCCGAACAGTACGTCGGAAACGACAGCACTGGCAGTGGCTTCGCTGCCGGCCCCCTGGCCTTGCAGCAAAATATCACCCACCATATTACCGTGGATCAGGACGGCGTTGTACACATCCTTGACCTGCGCTAACGGATGATCCTCTGCGACCGCTTCCGGTCCGACCTTCGCATCGACATCATTGTCAT
>JAFVHC010000289.1 GCA_017474705.1 Bacillota bacterium | reverse complement strand
CCGCGTCGCCGTGCAGGAACCGCCATCCATCCATCAAAAGGAGCTCTGTTCTGTCCATATGACCTCTTTTCTTGGATTGCGGAAACGAACATTATATTGATTTTATTATCCATAGTTTTACAGGGAAAGTCAAGGTCAAACATATGCGTTTTCTCTTGCAAACCACAGTCGCCTATGGGATAATAAGTAATAAACAATTCTATAGTTTCCAATGGAGCAGCAACAGGAGGTATACAGATGTCAACGAAAAAAGATATGGATCTTCTTCTGCAGGATTTTGCTGCAGAACATTTGCCCGGCTGTGGCTGCATCGTCATGAAAGACGGGCAGATCCTTTATGAAGGTTACACTGGGTACGCGGATCTTGCGGCCGGACGCAAGGTCGACGGGAATACGATCTTCCGGCTGTACAGTATGACGAAAGTCATCGTCTGTGCCGGTGCAATGATCCTGTTCGAGCGTGGAAAGTTCGCGCTGAACGACCCGTATTCGGATTACTTCCCGGAGTGGAAAGACGTACAGGTCGCGGAACAGTCCGGCAATGGCAGCTATGTGTACCGAGCGCCGCATCGTCCCCTGCGTGTGAAGGACGTTTTCAATATGGCCTGCGGCCTTCCCTATCCTTCGCCGAACGGAGAGCATCCAACGGACAAGGCTATGAATGAAGTGCGGGCCAGACTGAACGAGAAGTTCGATGGCAAATATACGGTCTCCCAGGAAGTAGCGGCCATGGCAGAAGTACCGCTGCGCTTCGATCCCGGCGAACATTGGCTGTACGGTTTCGGCCATGAGATGGTCGCCGCGTTGATCGAGAAATGTTCCGGTATGACGGTCGGAGAGTTCCTGAAACAGGAGATCTTCGAACCGCTGGGCATGAAGTCCACCGGGTATCGGTATGAGGGCGATGAACGTGAGCGGATGGCGGTCTTGTATCATATCGAAGAAGATGGTTCTTACACGCCGATGAATGGTATGATGGACGAGCGCTTTGAGCCGGATCAGATCTATGAAGGCGGCGGTGCGGGTCTGTTCTCGACCCTGCCGGACTATGCGGCCTTCACACAGATGCTGGCCAATGGCGGAGTGTATGGAGGGAAGCGTATCCTTGGACCGAACACCATCGACCTGTTCCGTGCCAATATGCTCAATGAGACGCAGCTGAAGGAATTCCGCAATACCTATCTGGATGGGTATGGCTATGGCCTCGGAGTGCGCACGATGATGGACATTGCCGGTGTATCCAATTCCACACCGGGCGAATTCGGTTGGACCGGAGCGGCCGGTACCTGGACGTCGATCGATCCGAAGCATCATTTTTCAGTGGTCTATATGCACAACACATTCCCGAACAATGAAGAATACCACCACATGCGGGTGCGTGCAGTGGCTTACGGAATGATCGAATAACACTTTTTGTATTTGGAGGAAGTAAATGAAAAAAACTGCCAAAAGGCGGCCGGTGATGAAGAAGCCTGGTGAAGCGCCGGCGCCGAAGAAATTTGACCTGGCAACGATCATCGTACTGTCCGTATCAGTGCTGATCCTTGCGGGGATGTTCTTATGGCTCCATCCACAAGACATACTTAAGGGGAAGAATGAGATCTTCAATGTCTACAGGGACGAGATGGTCGAATTCGAGAAGGCGACCGTCATGGACATCCCGACAGAAGAGAAGAGCGTCGATGAGTATGGTGAAGGCGCATATGTGGGCACACAGGAACTGACCTGCGTCGTCAAGAGCGGCCGCTACAAAGGCGAGACTATGACTGTGTATAATTATTTCGGTCCCCTGTACGGCGTCCCGGTCGAGGTGGGCGACAGTGTCGCTGTCACGATCAAGACCCATACGAACGGCGAGACCAGCGCCACGGTCTATGAATTCAACCGGATCCCGATCATAGGTGCTTTCATGCTCCTGTTCTTCATCGTTGTTATCGCCATTGGAGGAAAGACCGGCCTGAAATCTTTGATCGGCCTGATATTGACGTTCCTGTGTCTGTTCTTCATTTTGATCCCGCTGCTGCTCAAAGGCTGGCCGATCATTCCGACGACCTTCGCGATGTGTGCCCTTATTTCCCTTGTCGCGTTCACGATCCTTGGAGGCGTCCATCGCAAAAGCATCAGTGCTTACCTTGGCACGATTTCCGGCATGCTGTTCGCGATGATCTTTGGTCTTGCAGTGCAGAGCCTGGCCAAGATCGATGGTCTGCGTCTGGAGGACGCGGAGCCACTGATGCAGCTGCGGTATATCGGCGCTGTGGTGAAGATCCGGGGCTTACTGGTAGCAGGCATTATCATCAGTGCGCTTGGCGCGGTCATGGACGTGGCCATGAGCATATCTTCCGCGCTGGAAGAAGTGCACGCGGCAAACCCGTCCCTTTCAAGAACAGCGTTGTTCCGGTCCGGTATGAATATCGGACGGGATATGGTCGGAACGATGACCAATACATTGATCCTGGCGTTCCTCGGCAGTGAATTCACCTTGATGATCTTCCTGTTCGCCCGTGATCTTACGTTTTACCATCTGTTCTCCACAGCGTTCATTGCGCTGGAGTCCATCAGCGGTCTGTCGGCCAGTATCGGCATGGTCCTGGCGATCCCGCTGACCGCCATGATCTCCGCCACATTGATCGCTGGGGAAAGAAAGCGCTGATGTAAATGATCCGGAGACAATAGACCATCAGCGTTTATAGAAGACAGAACAAATATAATAAAAAAGAGACATATCT
>JAFVHC010000288.1 GCA_017474705.1 Bacillota bacterium | reverse complement strand
GGGCACAGCCTGGGCGGCCTCGTCACGCCGCGGATCGATGCAAAAGCGGACGGTGCTTTCGCCGGGTATGTGCTGTTGGCCGTACCCAGCCGCAAATGGCAGGATGCGGTCCTGGATCAGTTCCTGAACTATGGCCTTGCCAATGTGGAAGAAAAGAATCTCTACTATACCGCCAGCCTCCTGGAGGCACAGAAGAAGGATATCGACAAGAAACTGGATTCCTTCTCTGATAAGGAACTGTTGAACGAGGCACTGCTGGGCATGCCCGCCAACTATTGGAAGGATCTGGACTCCTTCGACTATGTGGCGGCCATTGAACAGACCGATAAGCCGGTACTGGTGCTGCAGGGCGGTGCGGATTATCAGATCGTACCTGAAGTCGATTATCAGGGCTGGGTGAAGAAACTGGAAAACAAGGCCAATTGTACACTGAAGCTCTACGATGGCCTGAATCATCTGTTCCTGAAGTCTCAGGGATGTTTCATGGGTTGTTCTAAAGAATACGACATGCCCGGCCATGTACCGGACGAAGTCATTCTTGATATCGCTGCCTTCGTGCAGTAAGGAAGGGAATCATGACACAGCAACCAGAATTTGCGCATCTCCATGTGCATACCGAATACAGCCTGCTGGACGGCTCCTCGAAGATCAAGGAGCTGGTTGCCTATGCCAAAGAACTGGGCATGAAGCATCTGGCGATCACCGACCACGGTGTGATGTTCGGCGTCGTGGATTTCTATAAAGCCTGTCTGGCGGAAGGGATCCATCCGGTCATCGGCTGCGAGGTCTATGTGGCTGTCCGAAGCCGCCTGTCCAAAGAAGGCAGAGAGGATGCGTCCTATCGGCATTTGGTGCTTCTGGCGGAGAACCAGACGGGGTATCAGAATCTGATCAAACTGGTTTCGCTGGGCTTTACGGAAGGGTATTACTACAAACCTCGTGTCGACAAAGAACTGCTGGAGCAGTATCACGAAGGCATCATCGCACTGTCCGCCTGCCTGGCAGGCGTCATCGCCCGTCCGCTGCTGGATGAATCTTACGATGCGGCCAAGGAAGAAGCCTTGTGGTATCAAAAGACTTTCGGAGCCGGCAATTTCTTCCTGGAAATGCAGGATCATGGGATCCCGGATCAGCGTCGCGTGAATCAGGGGCTCATGCGCATGAGCAGAGAGACGGGCATCCCGCTGGTCGTCACCAACGACTCCCACTATACCTATGCGGATGACCGCGAGGCGCACGATATCCTGCTGTGCATCCAGACCGGAAAGAAAGTGGCCGATGAGGACCGTCTGCGGTATGAAGAAGGCTACTACCTGCGCAGTCCCGAAGAGATGGCGGAGCGGTTCTCCTATGCACCGGAAGCCATCAGCAATACGGTGCGGATCGCGGAACGCTGCCAGGTGGATTTTGTGTTCCATGACCTGAAACTCCCACAGTACGATGTTCCGGACGGCCTGCCGGCGGATCAGTATCTGCGGCAGCTGGTAGAACAAGGCCTCAGACAGAGGTATCCTGTCATCACGGAAGAAGTCCGGCAGCGCGTCGAGCACGAGATGTCCATCATCGAGAGCATGGGCTACGTAGACTATTTCCTGATCGTCTGGGATTACATCCATTTCGCGAAGACCCACGGCATCAGCGTCGGTCCCGGCCGCGGATCTGCGGCTGGCTCCATCGTTTCCTATTGCCTGGATATCACGACCATCGATCCGCTGCAGTATGATCTGGTCTTTGAACGCTTTCTGAATCCGGAACGTGTCAGCATGCCTGATATCGACGTGGACTTCTGCTACCGCAGACGGCAGGAAGTGATCGACTACGTCAATGAAAAATACGGTGAGGACCGGGTCGCGCAGATCGTCACCTTCGGTACCATGGCCGCGCGCCTGGTCATCCGGGATGTGGGCCGCGTGCTGGATATGCCCTACGGCGACGTGGATAAAGTCGCCAAAATGATCCCGGCGGAGCTGGGCATCACCATCGATCTGGCACTGACCAAAAACCCGGAACTCAAAAGCCTGTATCAGTCGGATGAGCAGGTCCGTCATCTGATCGATATGTCCAAGCGTCTGGAAGGTCTGCCAAGGCATTGTTCCACCCACGCGGCAGGCGTCGTCATCTCCAAGAAGCCGGTCATGGAATATGTGCCGCTCAATGCCAATGATGGAAACATCACGACACAGTTCACCATGAATACGCTGGAGGAACTGGGACTCCTGAAGATGGATTTCCTGGGCCTTCGGACGCTGACCGTCCTCAACGACGCGGTGGATATGATCCGCGAAACGGAGGGCGTGGAGATCGATCTGGAGCATCTGCCTCTGGACGATGCCTCGGTCTACGAGATGATCTCGGCCGGGCAGACCTCCGGTGTGTTCCAGTTGGAAAGTGCCGGTATGACCTCGTTCATGCGGGAACTGAAACCATCCAACATTGAAGATATCATCGCCGGTGTCGCATTGTACCGGCCCGGTCCGATGGACTTCATCCCCAACTATATAAAGGGTAAACAGAACGCGGAGTCCATTACATATCGCACACCCGAACTGGAACCGATCCTGAAAAATACCTATGGCTGCATCGTCTACCAGGAGCAGGTCATGCAGATCGTGCGGGATCTGGCCGGTTACACCATGGGCCGTTCCGATCTGGTCCGCAAGGCCATGTCCAAGAAAAAGGGCGACGTGATGGAGCAGGAGCGCAAGAACTTCATCTACGGCAATGAGGCAGAGGGCGTCAAGGGCTGCATCGCCAACGGTATCCCGGAAGCAGCCGCAGCGCAGGTCTACGAGGATATGATGGATTTCGCCAAGTACGCTTTCAACAAGGCGCATTCGGCTTGCTACGCCGTCGTCTCCTACCAGACCGCCTGGCTCAAAAAGCATTATCCGGTGGAGTTCATGGCGGCATTGATGACTTCCGTCATCGACCATTCC
>JAFVHC010000287.1 GCA_017474705.1 Bacillota bacterium | reverse complement strand
GATGATCCGTACAGCCAGACCGGGACCCGGGAAGGGCTGCCGCCATACCAGTTCGGATGGCAGCCCCAGCATCGTACCGATCTGCCGGACTTCATCTTTGAAGAAATCTCGAAGCGGTTCCACGATCTCATCGAACGAGATCACGTCGGGCAGCCCGCCAACATTGTGGTGGCTTTTGATCACTGCAGAAGCGCCTTTACCGCTCTCGATCACATCCGGGTAGATCGTGCCCTGCGCTAAAGCATGCACATGTCCGATCTTCCTGGCTTCTTCTTCAAATACACGTATAAATTCCTCACCTATGATCTTGCGTTTGGTCTCCGGATCACTGACACTTATTAGTTTCCCAAGGAACCTGTCACCAGCATTGACACGGATCAGGTTGACACCGAAAGTATGCCGGAATGTGTTTTCGACGAAATCACCTTCATCCTTGCGCATCAGTCCATGATCGACGAATACGCAGGTCAGATCGGACCCCACCGCCTTATGGAGGAGAAGAGCGGCGACGGAGGAATCCACACCGCCGGAAAGCGCCAGCAATACTTTTTTGCCGGCATACTGTGTCTGATACTGTGCAATGATCCGATGCGCCTGATCGGCGGCATCCCAGTCCCCTGCACAATGGCAGATGTTGAAAAGAAAGTTGTGCAGGATCTGACGACCAAAGACCGTGTGCGTTACCTCAGGGTGAAACTGGACGCCATACAACTGTTTTGCATCGTCAGCCATCGCAGCGCAAGGACATTTGTCAGTGACAGCCAGGACGCGGAACCCTTCCGGTATAGTACTGATAAAGTCCGTATGGCTCATCCAACAGACGCTTTCTTGGGGAACGTTTTCGAACAGGTCGTGTTCCTGTATCGTGACCAGCGTTTTGCCATACTCACTGCTATGCTCGGCGTTGCTTACCATTCCACCGCCCATGTACGCAAGAAGCTGGGCACCATAGCAGATGCCCAGGATCGGGATCCCCAGATCCAGGATCTTCGGATCGTAATGTGGTGAAGCAGGGTCATAGACGCTGTTGGGTCCACCGGTAAAGATGATGCCTTGATACGCCGCGTTTTGGATCTCAGATAAAGAGATCCGGTCAAACGACCTGATCTCCGCATAAACATGTTGTTCCCGCACTCTGCGGGCGATCAGCTGGTCATATTGACCGCCGAAATCGAGCACAAGGATCTTGTCCATGTTCACTCCCTCTTTACCTGAAGATGATACTTTCACGTTCTGCCCCGACCGATACGAAGGAGATCGGACAGTGGATGGCTTCTTCTATATAGGTGACATATGCCTGGGCAGCCTGCGGCAGATCTTCAAAGCGGCGGATCTGTGAAATATCGCATTGCCAGCCGTCCACATATTCGATCACTGGCTCGGCTTTATCCAACACTGCCGGGAACGGAAAACCATCGATCACTTTTCCATCCAGCAGGTAATGTGTGCAGACGGGGATCTTGTCGATGTAGCTGAGGATATCCAGCTTTGTCAGAGCGAGCTGCGTTGCGGACTGGGCTTCCACGCCATACCGCGTTGCGACCAGATCGATCGGTCCCACACGTCGGGGCCGTCCGGTCTTTGCTCCATATTCGGAACCTTCTTCTCGCAGCAGATCCGCCTCAGCACCGAACATTTCACATACGAACGGTCCTTCTCCGACGCAAGTGGAGTAGGCCTTCACGACTCCGATCACATCGTCGATCCGTGCCGAAGGCAGACCGGAACCGATCGGGGCAAAGGCGGCCAACGTGTTGGAAGAGGTCGTGTATGGATAGATGCCAAAGTCCAGATCTCGAAGCGCTCCTAACTGTGCTTCGAACAGAATGTTCTTTCCATCACTTTGTGCTTTCTTCAGGAAAGAGGCTGTGTCACAAATGTATGGCAGGATCGGTTCACAATAGTCCCGGATCCAGGCTTTCAGCCGTTCCATCGTATAAGGTTCAGTACCGTAGACTTGGGTCAGGATCAAGTTCTTCCATTCCATCAGATCTTGCAGGTGTGCTTCCAACTCGTCAGGGTAAAGGAGTTCGCCGACCAGCAGGGTCTTTTTTTGGTATTTGTCCGAGTAAAACGGGGCGATGCCCTGCTTGGTAGAACCGTACTGCTTGTCCTTCAGCCGCTTTTCTTCCAACACGTCCAAGTCCTTGTGCCAGGGGAGCAGGAGAGAGGCCCGATCACTGATCTTCAGCGTTTCCGGAGTGATCTCCACGTCTTTGGAGCGCACTTCCTGCATTTCTTTCCACAGATTTTCCGGATCCAAAGCGACGCCGTTGCCTAAGATATTGACGACACCGGACCGGAAGATGCCGGATGGGAGCAGATGCAGGGCAAATTTGCCCTTGTCGTTGATGACAGTATGCCCTGCATTGCCACCACCTTGATAGCGCACAACAATATCATAACGTTCTGTCAGCAGATCCACCATGCGGCCTTTGCCTTCATCACCCCAATTGATACCGACGATCACACAATTGCTCATAGTTATTTGCCTCGTTTACTTACTTTACGCTGAACAGGATATCGCCATAGGTCGGGAAAGGCCAGTAACTCTTGGCCGTCAGCAGTTCCGCCTGGTCACAGGGGATCCGCAGCTCACTCATCTTCGGCAGCACGGTGTCGCAGATCAGCGCTGACTCGGTGATCACATCATCTGCATCTTGCAAAGCGATGACCGCTTCTTCCAGATCATCTGTCTTTTCCGTGATGCAATCAGTCAAAGTCGAAAGCCTGAGGATCAGTTCTTTCTCATAGCTGCAGGCAAGATCCGGGAAGAGGGCTTTCTTCTCGGAAGCCTGTTTTGCCAGGTCAGCAGTAAAGCGAGTGATGGCCGGAG
>JAFVHC010000286.1 GCA_017474705.1 Bacillota bacterium | reverse complement strand
GCCCGGCTATACTCATCTGCAGCGCGCACAGGCCGTTACGTTCCGTTACTACATGCAGGCGTATGTCAGTATGTTCAGCCGGGATGCCAAGCGCCTTGCCTCTGCGCTTCAGATCCTTAATGAAAACCCGCTTGGCGCAGCCGCTCTGGCCGGCACGACCCATGCCATCGACCGTACCATCACCACGGAAGCGCTGCATTTCCACAAACCGGTGGATAATTTCCTGGATGCTGTCAGCGACAGGGATTATCTGATCGAACTCATGTCCGACATGTCCATCATCATGATGCACCTGAGCCGCCTCTCAGAAGAATTGATCCTGTGGAGCTCTCAGGAATTCCGGTTTGTCTCCATCGATGATGCGTACGCTACGGGCTCCAGCATCATGCCGCAGAAGAAGAATCCGGATGCTTGCGAACTGGTACGCGGCAAGACCGGCCGCGTCTATGGGGATCTGACGGCGCTGCTCACCACCATGAAAGGCCTGCCTCTGGCTTATAACAAGGATATGCAGGAGGATAAGCCCCAGTTCTTCGACGCGGTAGACACTGTATCTGCCTGTCTTGAGATCATGACTCTGGTCATCAGTACCCTCCGTGTCAATGCGGAAGTCATGGAAAACAGTGTGCGCAAGGGCTTCCTGAACGCGACGGAAGTTGCTGATTATCTGGTAGCGCATGGCTGCGCTTTCCGTGACGCACACGCCATCGTCGGCCGTATCGTGATCTTCTGCGAGGATCAGGGCCGCGCCATTGAGGAATTGACGCTGGACGAATTGAAGAGTTTCTCTGAACTGTTTGAGGACTCGATCTATGATTATATCGATTATCAGAATATTCTGCGAAAAGGAAATAAGCGGGAAATGCTGTAAGACCGTCTTTCCTGCTGTATGATAGATCTATGGTTAAACGAAGAAGGATCCGTCTGCGTGGACGGGATCGGATCGCGGCGTTCATCGGGGGTACAGCTTTCGTGCTCTGATCGTGCTGCGCGTTGGGAAAAAAACGGCAGAGGACACGCAGACACCGAATAATGAAATAGAAAGCTCGGTCACAGAGTGGTCCGAGAAAGTCACATCTCTGCTTTGGCTGATCAATGCGGATCATATCCTACCGCAGAGCTATGTGCCGGAAGGGTTGGAGAACTTGCCGAACAGTAATGTGCAGGTCGTGGAGGAGGCCGGAAGGGCCTTTGTCCGGATGACACAGAACATGGACGAGCCCCTCTATGTTGCGAACGGCTATATCTCAGCTACAGCGCAGCAGAACCTGTATGAAAGCAAACGGCAGCAGTATCTGGAGGAAGGATATACGGAAGAAAGGGCCAGCATGGTCATCGTCGATGAGTATTTCCCGGGTGGTGCGGATGAACACCAGCTCGGCCTTACTTTCGACGTATGTACGGATGCTGCATTGAATCTGGACGTGGATTTTGGCCTGACACCGCAGGGACAGTGGCTCGAGGAGCATGCCTGGGAATATGGCTTCATCTTCCGGGGAGCGGAAGGAGCGCCGAAGATATATAAACCTTGGCAGCTGCGGTATGTGGGAGAGACCCATGCCGCGATCATGGAAAAACTGCATCTGAGTCTGGATGAGTATCTGGCGTACCTGGAAGATAAGGGCACCAGCTATTTTTCAGACGTAGGGGCCATGCATCTGGATCTGATCGTGTATTTCACAGACTCGCTCAGTGAGATCCCGCTCAAGATCCGTGAAGTCTCAGGAGATAATAACGGACATTACATCGTCGTCTGTTACCGGTAAAGGAGGCCGTAAAGGCTATGGATATTCGCCTGCAGGATATCGTCCGGCTGAAGAAGCCGCATCCCTGCGGCAGCAAAGAGTGGGACGTGCTTCGTACCGGGATCGACTTCCGTATCCGATGCCGCGGCTGCGGACATGAGGTCATGCTGCCAAGGGAAAAACTGGAAAAACGGGTCCGCCGCATCATCCGCGACGGGCTTGAGATCAACCCCAATAAATAGAAAGGAGAAATATCAGGATGAAGAAGAATAAAATCACCAGCATCTATTTGATCTTCGGCCTTTTGTATACGATGTTTCTCCTGTTGGCCGTTTCGGACTATATGTTCTTTTCCAAACGGGCAGATCATCTTTGGATCATCGGGGCAATCGTGACGCTGGCGCTCCTGGTATTGACGATCATAGCGACGATCCGATTCCGACAGGATCTGAGAGAACGGATCCAGGCCAACGCCGTACAGGTCAGTCTGACGCAGCGCCAATACCTGGAACAGTGGAGCCAGCCTTATGCGGTCATCGATCACGACGGCAAGGTCATCTGGTACAATAAAGCCTTCGGCGCTGTATTCGAGAACTCTGCCAGTCTCGAGACAGAGACGTTTGCAAACCTCATCGGACAAACCGTGGAGATGCCGGCCTCGGAAGTCTATCCGGCCCAGACGCGCATCGATCTGAAAGATCATCAATACGATCTGCTGGTGCAGATGATCCACCGGGAGGAGGATCAGGATCTGGGCGTGCAGATGTACGCTGTCAGTATGGAAGACATCACCGAACAATTGGCATTGCAGCGTGAGAACGAAGAGATCAAGACGGTCGTCTGTCTGATCTACGTCGATAACTACGATACCATCGCCGGACGGTTGGAGGAAGGCCGCAGACCTATGCTCGAAGCCATGATCTACCGCCGTCTCAATGATATGACGGAATCTCTGAACGGCATCCTGACGCGTCTGGAAAAGGATCGGTTCTTCCTGATCTTTCCCCGCAGATCTCTGGGCATCCTGGAAGAGGGCCGTTTCCCGATCCTGACGGATATACGGCAGGTCAAAGTCGGCAACACCCTGCCTTTGACGTTGAGTATCGGCGTGGGTGATGCGGACTGGTTGGACCGTGCCCAGAACTTCGCCCGTTCCGCAGTGGACCTGGCCATGGGCCGCGGCGGTGATCAGGCGGTCGTCAAGAATGAAGAAAAATACACTTTCTTTGGCGGAAGCTCCATCGGCGTTGAGAAGAACTCCCGTGCCAGAGCCCGACTCATTACCTATGCGATCAGAGAACTGATGGCCGGCTGTGAAGAGATCCTGATCATGGGGCATAAGAACCCGGATCTTGACTGCTTCGGTGCGGCTCTGGGCATGTATCGTTTTGCTGTGGAAATGAAGAAACCGACGCACATCGTCATGGGCAGTCAGCATGCGGCGGTCAACACGCTTCTGGACCGCACACGTATGGAGCGGGATTACGAAGGTCTGATCATCACCCATGAAGAGGCTTTGGAGCGTATCAATGACAGCACATTGCTGGTCGTCGTGGACGTGAACCGTCCGTCGATCACGGAGTGTCCGGAGCTTCTGGAAAAGGCCAAAAATGTAGCGGTGATCGACCATCATCGTGTCAGTGCGGAACACGTGGAGCACGCATCGGTCTCGTATATCGAGCCTTATGCTTCTTCCGCCTGTGAAATGGTCTCCGAACTGCTGCAGTATACCGAGGAACGGGTCTCGTTGAAACCCATCGAGGCGGATGCGATGCTCTCCGGTATCCAGCTGGATATAAAGAACTACACAAACAAGACAGGTGTCCGTACTTTCGAAGCGGCCGCGTTCCTGCGCCGCAACGGAGCGGACGCCGTGCGGATCCGCAAGCTCTTCAAGAACGATATGAACGAGTATAAGATCAAGGCGCACATCGTCAGTCAGGCGTCCATGTATTACGGACGTATCGCGATCGCGGCTTGGACGGATACACAGGGCAATTCGGGAGTCGCAGCGGCACAGGCTGCAGACGAACTCCTGAACATCTCCGGAGTCAACGCTTCGTTCGTTCTCACAGAGAACCCGGAATATATCGGGATCAGCGCCCGTTCTCTGGGCGAGATCAACGTGCAGGTCATCCTGGAGAAACTGGGCGGCGGCGGCCATATGATGATGGCTGGCGCTCAGATCCGGGAACATACGCTGGATGAAGCCATGGAAATGCTGCAGAACGCGATCCGGGAGTATTTGGAAGAAACAGGACAGCTCAGAAAGGAAGAATGAACCATGAAGATATTATTGTTGGAAGACGTGAAAAAACTGGGTAAAGCGGGCGAGATCGTCGACGTGAGCGATGGATACGCGAAGAATTTCATCATTCCGAAGAAGTTGGGCCGCGAGGCGACCAAGGATGTCCTGAACAACTGGAAGCAGCAGAAGGCCAGTGAGGCCAACCGTAAAAAGATCGAGAAGCAGCAGGCCATCGCGACCGTCAAAGATCTGGAAACGAAGGTCATTACACTGAAAGAAAAGGCAGGCAAAGACGGCCGTCTGTTCGGCTCCGTCACCGCCAAGGATCTGGCTGAAGCGCTCAAAAAGCAGTATGGACTGGATGTGGACCGTAAAAAGATCAATCTGAAGGATCCGATCCGTGCGGTCGGCAATTACAGTGTCGAGATCAAGCTGCAGGCGGAGGCCTCCGGCAACATGACGGTCCAGATCCTGCCGCAGGAGTAAGGATATGGCGGAAGAAACAAGAGTACCCCGGGTCCCGCCGCACAGCGAGGAAGCGGAACAATCCGTCCTGGGCTCCATGATGATGGATCACGACGCGGTCAATGCGGCTGTGGAGAGCCTGACGCCGGAGGATTTCTACAACGTCCGGCACAGTGAGATCTTCCGGGCTATGGTCGATCTGAACCGTGAAGGGCGGGATATCGACCTGGTCACCGTCAAGGATCGTCTGCAGGCATCCGGTAAGCTGGAAGCGGCAGGCGACATGCGCTATCTGACCGAGATCGCGGCAGCCGTCCCCAGCTCCTATCACATCAAAAACTATATCCGCATCGTGCGCGAGCGTGCCTTATACCGCAAGTATATTTCTTTGGGCAACGAGATCCTGGGATCGGCCTACGGCATGGATCCTTCCATCGAGGATCTGTCCGAAAACGTGGAGAAACGTGTTTTCGGCATCCTGCAGAACAGGGATACCCAGGACTTCGTACATATCCGTGATATCCTGGTATAGAGCTTCGACCAGATCGAGCAGGTATCCAAGAACAATGGCGAGGTCATAGGCGTTCCCTCCGGCTTCCTGGATCTGGATCGAAAAACGGCCGGTTTCCATGATTCCGACCTCATCCTGGTGGGTGCCCGTCCTTCCATGGGCAAGACCGCCTTCGGACTGAATGTGGTGCAGTATGCTGCGGTGCGCAAAAAGAAGACCTGCGCCGTGTTCTCTTTGGAGATGTCGCGGGTACAGGTCGTCAATCGTATGCTGTCCTGTGAGTCCGGCGTCGAGATGGAAAAGTTCCGTTCCGGCGGCATGGAGGACAGGGACTGGCAGAATCTGGCGGAGGCGCTGGCGCCGCTGTCGGAAGCACCCATCTACATCGATGATACGCCTGGCATCACAGTGGCGGAGATCCGTTCCAAGTGCCGTAAACTGAAACTGGAGCATGGTCTGGACCTGATCATGATCGATTACCTGCAGCTGATCAGCGGTGGTGCGCGCGCCAGTGAAGGGCGTCAGATGGAGGTCTCCGAGATCTCGCGAAATCTGAAGGCGCTGGCCCGAGAAATGGAGTGCCCGGTCATCGCGCTGTCACAGCTGTCCCGTGCGTTGGAAGCCCGTTCGGACCACCGTCCGATGCTTTCCGATCTGCGTGAATCCGGTGCGATCGAGCAGGATGCGGACCTAGTCATCTTCCTGTACCGCGATGAATACTACCATCCGGACACGGAGGACAAGAACATCGCCGAGGTCATCATCGCAAAACAAAGAAACGGTTCCGTGGGAACCGTCAAACTGGCCTATCTCGGCGCGTATACGAAATTCGCAAATCTTCAGTTTTAAATGAAAAGACCGAAGCATGTTCGTGCATGCTCCGGCCTTTTTTGTTTATAATCGTACGATCACAGCATCTTCAGGTACCGTGCCATTCTCATAATGAAGAGCCATCTGCTCATAGAGCCCGCGGGCGTAGGTGAACCATGAACCGCCGCGCAGCTGCAGGCATTGTTGCTCTACGGGATAGGTATGGATCGGTACCTGTTCCAACAGTTTCGCGCAGGTCACGAGATGCGGCAGGATCGTGTCGACACTGCAGCAGGGGAGGGTATCGTTCGTGATCGCTTCCACCATACGGCTGACTTTCTGTGAGACCTCTCGCTCTGATAGTGGCTGGCCGTATTCCTTGCGATGTCCATTCTTGAAAACAGCATAGAGCGTCGGATCCGTATTGGAGTCGAAATAGACGGTCGCATTTTCAAAGGTATATTCGAGCTTGGGCTCGGAATTGATCTCAGCTCCATGGGAGGCGATATGCAGGAAGCGACAGCCGTTGGGCAATACCCCCTCTACGAAACAAGTATCGAAGGTTTCGATGGGATAGACCCGGCCCAGGAAACCATGCAGCTCCGTCGGCATGGCGGCGGTCTCCATCGATGCTCCGTTCAGGAAAAGGATATTATGCAGATAATGAGCGGTCGCGTTGGTCAGGATACTGTCACAGACCAGGTCGCCGGCAGCGTTGCAGATGCGGCCTTTCCAGTTGCTGTCTGCGTAATAGGATTCGGGCCGGACCCAGGAGATATGCGTTTTGAAGAACAGAGGCCGGCCCAGTATGCCCGCAGCGATATCCTTCGTCAAGGACAGCATGGTGTCGGAAAAAGACCATTGAAAACCGACACCCAGCTTCCTGCCGGTCTTTTCGGAGACCTGTTTCAGGAGAAGGGCATCCTCGTAGGAAGGTGTCAAAGGTTTCTCACAGAGCACGTGAGACCCGTGTTCCATGCAAAAGACGGCCTGTGGCACATGGAGCGGGATCGGGGTGGATAGGATCGTAAGGTCCGGTATCATGACGTTATACAGGTCATCCAGCGTCTGATAGACGGGGATCTGCTGCGCACGGATCCACTCCGCGGCAGGCGCCTTTTCAATAAAGGGCTCGACGACAGCATTAAGAGTCAGGCCGGGCAGCAGGCCCTCCTGGAAGAAATGGATGTAGGCACCGCCGTACCCGCCGGCACCGACCAAAGCAATGTTCATAATGGTGCTCACTTTCCTAACATGTCTATGGAATCTTCGAACGTCACGGCATCAACGAGCTCTTCCCAGACGTCCTCGTTGTAGTAGCGGACAGTAGTCTCACCGGACATATAGTCGTTATCGAAGGTGGAGTTGGTCCCTTCCGGGATGATCACTTCAAAACCCCTTTCAAACGCAGATTTTACAGTAGCATCGATACAGTAATTCGTCTGCAGGCCTATGATCATCAAACGTTTATCATCCTGCTGTTTCATGTATCGCTTGAATTCTTTGTTGCCAAAACAACTATTGATCGTCTTGACGAAGACCTTTTCTCCCGCTTCCGGCGAGATCGGATCGATGATCTCAAAACCTTCGTCTCCAAGGGACATGCCGCTTTCAGAGCCGGCGTCATGCTGGACGAAGATGACCTCAACGCCATTTTTTCTGGCGGCCTCTACCAGACGGACCGTCCTTTCGATGAAGGTATCATAGGCATACAGCTCCTCATCGACCAGAGCCTTCTGCATGTCGATCACTAATAAGATCATATGCTTTTCCTCCATAGGTTCTTGATTCAGCAGTATATCGGTTTTCTTATCTATGGCCATATTACCTTGGAGCCGGTCGTCATGAAATAAGCTCTTTCACCGTTTGGCGAAAGAGCTTAGGTTTGATGAGTTGAAACGCATTATTCCTCGTTCGGAGCGCCGACCGGGCAAGTAGCGTTGCAAGCGCCGCAGCTGATGCAGACTTCAGGATCGATCTGATATTTGCCTTCGCCTTCGCTGATCGCGCCGACAGGACATGCAGCTTCGCAAGCACCACACATGATGCATTCGTCGTTGATTACATATGCCATTGTATACATACCTCCCTTGGATATTGATGGCCGTATTATAATCCCTTTTGTATATTTTTGCAAGTAGAAAATGAAAATAAGAGAGTGGGGGAGCAGCCTTGGGGTTTTTGTGATAGAGACCTTGTCTCTTATCCGCCGATCTTTACAGGGATCCCACAGGAGAGGAAAGTGCTGCGGATCTCCTGCAGTCGTTCTTCGGAAGGCGCCTGGAACAGTCTTTCTTCTTCGCCAAGACGTTCGTATTTATCGCTGCCGGCGGTATGATAGGGCAGCAGATGGATGCCTTCCACATGGATCTCCGCCAGGAGAGCGCACAAGGCGCGGATCTCGTCCACATCGTCGTTCAGACCTTTGATCAAAGGCAGCCGCAGCCGGATGCGGCCGCCATCGTCTGAGAGCTGCCGCAGGTTATGGAGGATGGTCTCGTTGGAGACACCGGTCAACTTTTTATGCATTCCGGGGTCCATATGCTTTACATCGTACAGGAACGTATCCACATAAGGCAGGATGCGTTTGAAGTGATCATACGGTACATGGCCGCAGGTATCGATATCGACCCGATAGCCACGGCGCTTCAGGCGTTTGCAGATCGTTTCGATATAATCCATATCCTGTGCCAGCGGTTCGCCGCCGGACAAAGTCACACCACCGCCGGAGACCTCATAGAACGGTGCGTCTTTGAGGATCTCATCGATCAGGCTGTCTGCATCTTTGCGGTAGCCGATGCACTCCCGTGCATTATACAGACAATAGGACATACACAGTCCGCAGGCCTCGCATCGGGCGCGGTCGGTCACGATATCATCGTCGACAGCGTGATTAGGACAGACCGCGGCACAGGCGCCGCAGTGTACGCAGCGATCCGCATAGTACATGATCTCGGGCGTGTACCGTTGGCTCTCCGGATTGTGGCACCAAAGGCAGCGCAGGGGGCAGCCTTTGAAAAAGACCGTGGTGCGGATGCCTGCACCATCATGGATGGAGAATTTCTGGATGTTGAAAAGAACCGGATTCATGAAGTGTTCCTTTCTGAAAAATAAAGTTGACCATTTTTGTCGATTTTGTGCAGTATGATACTTGTATTTTTCGAGAAACAGAGTATAATACAAGTATGTTCAAAACATAAGGAGGAAGTATCAAATGGCAAAGATCTCTACAGATATGCTGATCGGCGACCTGCTGCAGGTCGATCCGGCTGTTGCTCCGCTGCTGATGGCCTGCGGTATGCATTGCGTAGGCTGCCCGTCCGCGCGCGGTGAGTCTCTGGAAGAGGCCTGCTTCGTTCATGGTCTGGATGCGGATGCAGTAGAAGACAGCCTGAATGAGTATCTCGAAAAGAAAGCAGCGCTGTAAGAGCAGGGCATGTAAGAAATAAAGCCGTCTGGGTCTGAATAAGATCCGGGCGGCTTCTTCTTTGCAGAAACAGGTATGTTTACATAGTCTCCATGGCCGCAAGCTTCTGCAGCGCGCGGGCGTGTACAGACAGATGGTCGTGTTCCCGGATATAAGCGATACGCAGCGGATCCCGGGAGACGTCGGAAGCGTATTCTGTCAGCGCGGTCAGAACGTAACGCAGGGTGCGTGTCTGCCGGCTGAAAGTGACCAGCAGGTGATAGGCGCCGGTCTCGGCATCGCGATACAGCTGGTTGCGCAGACGCAGGCTCGGAGAGACGGTGCGGGACGCATCCAGGATGGTATCGAAAGAATCGAAAGTATATACCATGACGGTCTCGGTGACGGGCGCTTCTGCCGGCGGTTCCTCCTGCTGGCGGATCCGCTGGTCGACCTCGTCCGGACCCATATCGGCTCCGGGTACGTTGGAGCGGAACAGGGCCAGAAGATCCTCGTGGCTGCGCACCTGTGTCATGGTGATCATCAGACTGTCTTCGGAGATGGGGATGGCTTCGATCATGACGGGATGGGCAGTAACGTCGAAACCGAATTCGGCGGCAGCCTGCATCATCATATCATCGAACAGAGCCTTTGCTTTTTCTGAACCATAGGAAAGGTCGGAGATCTTCAGCTGACGTGCTTTCAGATCTGCACGGTTCAGTGTAAAACGTACCTGATTCTTACTGATTCGTTCTGATTTCATGTGGGTCCGATCCTTTCTATTGGTTTTGATATGAAAAAAGACTTTAATCTATTATAGCGTTGAACCATTGTTTTGTAAACCCTTCAACCTTGACAATTTGTGACGCTTTAGATATAGTTATGTCAGCAAAAAGAACAATCTGGAGGATATCTATGGTAGAATTCAAAGTCGGTGAACAGTTTCCGCTGCCCAAGGTCACTTGGGAAGGCGCTGTTTTTTCCATCGAACCCTATACGATGACGTTGACATATCGTTTCAAACATCCGACGCCGGAGGAAACAGAGGAATTCCTGCACGGCGATTATGAGCTGGCTGTTACTGAGCTTCGTAACATCATCTTCGTGCTTAGTAAATTCGGCGGCCTGGGTTGGGCGGACGCTGCGTATAATCCCAATCTGTCCGATGCGGAAAAGCGCCTGCCGGAATTGGCGGAAGGACAGAAAGGCTACAGTGTCGATGCGTTTTTGGTCGATCTGGACACCAATATCCTGGTCGCAAGGCGCCTCATCCGGATGGATCCGAAGTTTTCGGCAAAGTTCAAAAAGCTGATCGAGCAGAGCATCGCCCGCAAGGACAGCTTCGACAGGAACCAGTTTGAAGATCTGGTCCAGGCACTCAACAGTCAGTATACGACACAGGATCTGTACAAGTACAGCCTGATGAAAATGAAGTCTCAAGGTTGACAGGACTTTGTGAAAAGAGTATCATTGAGCACAGGATATCATTCTTTATCGATTAGGAGGAAGACATGTCTATCGTAACCAAATTGGATCATCCGCTGCTGCAGCACAAGCTCACGCTTCTCAGAGACAAGAATACCACGTCGAAGGATTTCCGTACGCTGGTCAAGGAAGTCGCCATGCTGATGGCTTATGAGGTCACCCGTGATTTCCCGACCGAGATCGTCGAGGTCGAAACACCGATCGCGAAAACACATTCTGTACGTATCGCCGGCAAGACCGTGGCCATCGTTCCGATCCTGCGCGCCGGCCTGGGCATGGTCGATGGTATTCTGGAAGTCATGCCTACTGCGAAAGTCGGACATATCGGTCTGTACCGCAATGAGCAGACGCTGGAACCGGTCGAGTATTATGCCAAAATGCCGCCGGATATCGATAAGCGTACCGTGATCATCTGCGAGCCCATGTGCGCGACGGGTGGTTCCATCATTGCCGCCGTCGATCTGCTGAAAGCCCGCGGCATCAAGGACATCAAGATCATGTGCCTGGTCGTCTGCAAGGTCGGTATCGAAGCGATC
>JAFVHC010000285.1 GCA_017474705.1 Bacillota bacterium | reverse complement strand
TATGACATACGGGGCCGTTTCTTACGGAAGCGGCCTTTCGTGTGCCTGACATTCTGAATCCCATCATCATATGGAGGAGATCCTATGACATTCGAAGATCTGCGGCCGGAACAGATCCCGCAGCATGTGGCGATCATTCTGGACGGAAACGGCCGCTGGGCCAAGGCCAATGGCAAGCTGCGCAGCCAGGGACATAAAGCCGGCGCCGATAACGTGGAGACCATCAATGATGCGCTGACGGAGATCGGTGCGAAGTATCTGACGGTCTATGCCTTTTCCACAGAGAACTGGAAGCGCGCTGAGGATGAGGTGTCTTATCTGATGTCTTTGATGAAGCGGTATCTGATCCGCAACAAAAAAGACGCCATCGCACGTAGGACGCGTATCCGCGTCATCGGTGACAAGACAAGGCTCGACCCGGAACTGCAGGAATTGATCCGGGAGGTCGAAGCCGATACGGCGCATCTGGATCGTTTCAATCTGACGTTCGCTATCAATTACGGCGGACGGGACGAGATCGTCCGGGCGGTGCGTCGGGTGGCTTTGGAAGCAAAGGAAGGCCGTCTGGATCCGGATATGATCGATGAGGCATTGTTCGCTTCTTATCTGGATACTGCGGACCTGCCGGATCCGGATCTGTTGATCCGTACCAGCGGAGAAGAGCGCATCAGTAATTTTCTGCCATGGCAGATCGCGTACAGCGAACTTTATTTTGCACAGGTCTATTGGCCGGATTTCACCGTTGATGAACTGAAAAAAGCGATCCTGTCCTATGCGGGCAGGGAACGCCGTTTTGGAGGCAGATGATATGTTGACACGTACGATCAGTGGTTTTTTTCTTATCGTGATCCTGTTTGCGCTGCTTTATTTTGGAGGGTATGTCCTGCTCGCGGCGCTCTTGGCCTTCAGTCTGATCGGGCTGTATGAGTATAATAAAGCGATCTCGGCGGAACACAAACCATTCGCCTGGCTGGGTTACATCGCTTGCGCTGCTTATTACGCGATCCTGTTCTTTCGGCCGGAAGCAGTCGTGGAGCAGGCTTATGGTTTTTTGTTCCTCATCATATTTTTCCTTGTTTTGATGATCGCCGCCGTCTTTACTTATCCGGAGCGCCGATTTGAAGACGCGTTCCTTACATTCAGCGGTACGGTCTATGTGGCGGTCCTGTTTTCCTTCTTGTTCTTTGTCCGCCGCAGGGATCATGGCTTTACCTATGTCTGGTTCATCTTCTGGGCGGCCTGGGGCAGCGATACTTTTGCTTACCTGTGTGGAAGAGCTTTCGGCAAGCATAAACTGGTGCCGAAACTCAGCCCGAACAAGACGATCGAAGGTGCCGTCGGCGGCGTGATCGGTGCTACGGTACTTTGCGTGGTCTATGGACTGCTGGTCCGAGACCAGCTTGGTATGGATACGGCACAGGTCCTGATGCTGGCGATCCCGGTCGGCATATGCGGAGCGGTCCTGGGGCAGACCGGCGACTTGTTTTCTTCTGCCATCAAACGTTTCATGGATATCAAGGATTTCGGTCATTTGATCCCCGGCCATGGTGGGATCCTGGATCGTTTCGACAGCATCCTGCTGTCCGGTACGGTCGTGGCATTGGTCCTGATGCTGATCTGAGGCCGGCTTATGAGACATATCGTATTATTAGGATCGACCGGGTCCATCGGTACACAGACCCTGGATGTGATCCGGCACCAGCCACAGTGCGCGAAAGTGGAGGCGTTGGCTGCCGGAGGCGGCAGGATCCCGCTGCTGGAAGAGCAGACCCGGGAGTTCATGCCGCATCTTGTAGCTGTATATGATGAAAAGGCGGCGGCAGATCTGCGCGTCCGCCTGCAGGATACGCCCGTGCGGGTCGTTTCCGGCATGGCAGGACTTTTGGAAGCCTGTGCGATGGAAGAGGCCGATATGGTCGTTACAGCCATGGTCGGCATGATCGGTCTGGAACCTACGGTGGAGGCGATCCGCCGTCATAAAACCATCGCTTTGGCCAATAAGGAAACGCTGGTATGCGCAGGTGCGCTCATCATGCGGATGGCGCAGGAAGAGGGTGCTCAGATCCTTCCGGTCGACAGCGAACACTCAGCGATCTTCCAGTGCCTGGACGGACGTGGACCGGAAACGGTCCGGCGCATCTTGCTGACCGCATCCGGCGGCCCCTTCCGTGGATGGACCTGGGAGCAGCTGATCTCCGTACGGCCGGAGCAGGCACTGAAACATCCCAACTGGTCCATGGGTGCCAAGATCACCATTGATTCAGCGACCATGATGAACAAAGGTTTGGAAATGATCGAGGCCAGATGGCTGTTCGGCGTACGCCCGGAGCAGATCGAAGTGGTGGTCCATCCGCAAAGCATCGTGCACTCCGCGGTGGAGTTCACCAATGGTTCCGTGATCGCGCAGATGGGTGTGCCGGATATGCGGCTGCCCATACAGGAAGCTCTGGAATATCCTGTGCGGGGAGGATTGACCGTTCGGCCGCTGGATCTCTTTCAGAAGAGTCCGTTGACGTTCGAGAAGCCGGATGAGGCAGTGTTCCGTTCCATCCGTCTTGCGCGGGAAGCGCTGATCAAAGATGGATTGTATCCGGCCGTTTTCAACGCTGCCAATGAGAAAGCAGTCGCGGATTTCCTTGCGGGGAATATAGGCTTTACCGATATTTTTGACCGGGTGGAGAAAGCGCTGGATCGGTACGATGCCGCGCCGCATCCGGACGTATATACACTGGAGGACGTGCTGGAGATCGGCCGTTCCATGTAGAAGGGAATGAGTATCATCAGTATCATCGTTGCCATACTGGTCTTTATGATCATCATCGTGGTCCATGAGTGGGGCCACTTCATTGCCGCACGCCTGTGCGGCGTTTATGTGGAAGAGTTCGCGGTCGGCATGGGACCGAAGATCATCGGACGTACGACGAAAAAAGGTACGCTTGTGGCCTGGCGCCTGTTCCCCGTGGGCGGATTCTGCCGAATGCGCGGCGAGGAAGAGGCTTCTGACGAACCGGGCTCTTTCTCGGAAGCCAGCGTCTGGCGGCGCATGGCCATCGTCGCGGCCGGGCCATTGATGAATTTTGTGCTGGCCATGGCACTGATGATGGTCTTTACCGGTGCTTATGGCTATATCGATACGAAGATCGAAAGTGTCGAAGCGGATTATCCGGCTGCGGTAGCCGGCATCGAAGCCGGTGACCGTATCGTCGCGGTCAACGGGCAGACAGTACATCTGTATACGAAAT
>JAFVHC010000284.1 GCA_017474705.1 Bacillota bacterium | reverse complement strand
ATTCTTGGTGTAGACACCGCGGCCGGCCGGATAGAAGCCGGTGGAGGGGCCGCTTTCTGCCTTGGGATCGCGGGCCTTGGAAATGATGAAATCATCCGGAAGGGACACTGCGTCTCCCTGGACCTGCGGAGCGCCGGGGAAGCGCCGTCCGCCCTCGGAGCGCGTCCAATCGAAGTTGAAGGGGATCTTTTGCATAGGGACCTCGTTTCATTTTGTAATGCATAAAAGACCTGAAAGGAACTGATCCAAAATCAATTCACATGTTAACGATATGATTGTAACACAAGAAAAAGCGATAGACAATATCCAACATTTCTGCTGCAGGCCCTCTTGCGGGGATATATGCAATCTGTTACAATGATGCCTGCACATCAAACGATACCGGAAAGAGTTCAAAAATGGAAGATAAAGTACAACACCTGAAAGAGAAAGCGGCCGCAAACAGCGAAAACCAGATCATCCACGGGGTGATCTGGAAACAACTGCTGCTGTTCTTTTTCCCGATCCTGTTAGGGACATTTTTCCAGCAGATCTATAACACAGCGGATACCATGATCGTGGGACGTTTCGTGGGGACCCGGGCATTGGCGGCGGTCGGATCCACAGGCACGTTCCAGAACCTGATCGTGGGTTTCTTTGTGGGCCTTTCCTCGGGCGGCACAGTCATCATATCCCAGTATTTCGGTGGGAATGACAGTGAGAATGTGGGCAGAGCAGTGCATACTGCGATCGCGCTCTCGCTTGCGGGCGGTGCAGCGATCATGCTGGTGGGATATGTTTCGGCCCCGGCCGTGCTGCGGTTGATGAACACGCCGGAGGATGTCCTGGAACCGGCGGTGTCCTACGTCCGGATATGTTTTCTGGGCATCATTCCCGTGCTGATCTACAACATCGGGTCGGGCATTTTGCGAGCGATCGGAGATTCCAGGCAGCCCTTGTATTTCCTGATCATCAGCTGCCTGAGCAATATCGTGCTGGACCTCATTTTTGTCGGTGCTTTTCGATGGGGCGTCAATGGAGCCGCCTTCGCGACCATCGTGGCGCAGGCGTTTTCTGCCTTCCTGATCCTACGGCTGCTGTCGAAGAGCAGCGAATCCTATCGGTTCCGCGTGCGGGAGATCCGCTTTGACGGATCGATCCTGAAAGATATCATCCGGATCGGTCTGCCAGCTGGTCTGCAGAGCATCCTGTATTCGATCTCAAATCTGATCGTGCAGCGCTCGGTCAATGGCTTTGGTACCACGACGGTGGCCTCATGGACGGTCTTCGCCCGGGTGGATTCCGTCTACTGGATGATCATCGGTGCCTTCGGCGTCGCGATCACGACCTTCGTAGGACAGAACTTTGGGGCGGGCAAGATCGACCGCGTAAAAAAGAGCGTGTCGGTCTGCCTGTGGATCACCATGGGGTCAGCCGCTGCGCTCTCGGTACTGTTGTTTTTTGCCTGTACGCCGATCATCCGGCTGTTTACCGCCGATGTGGACGTGCAAGCTTTGTCGATCTGGTGCATGAAGCACTATTGTCCATTCTATTGCATTTTCGTTGTGGTAGAGATCTATTCCGGCGCCATGCGAGGTGTAGGTGAGGCCTTGATCCCCACCTTGATCACCGCGATCGGTGTCGGTGTCCTTAGGATCCTGTGGATCCTGGTCTATCTGCCGCAGCATTACTCTTTGCTGACCCTGCTCATGACCTATCCGGTCACCTGGTTCATCACCGCTGGTGCCTTCCTGTTCTACTATCATAAGGGACATTGGCTGCAGCGGCAGATCCATGCGGCATCGATCAACAAGACGGTGTAGTCTTTTTGTATACGTATGAATACGTTGCTGCACCGCGGGCCAGATAGGTGATGGGGATGATCTCATCGCCGCGCCGTATATCGAATGCGGCAGGCTGATCCTCATGACTGCCTAAATACCACTCATCCAGTTTTCCAAGGATCTCATCGCCGTCACGAAGTCCGGCCAGGTAGCCATTGGACGCAGGACGAAGACCGGTCACGATCTTGGGAGACTGATAGGCGACAGTATCATCGAAACCCTGGTCCTCGATGGGAACGGTATCCTCTTTCAACTGATAGCCATCCAGGAAGTCGGCCGGCGGGGCTATGGGACCGCCTTGGACGAGTTTATGAAGACACTGCGTGGCTTTTCCACGGGTCAAGGTATCGATGGGGCGCAGAAGGTCTTCCAGAGTGACCTGCCGTTCCCGACGCAGCGCCATCAGGTCCGCCAGATGACCTTGCAGAGGGCGATCCTCATGAAACTCGCGTAGCAAGGCTTCTAAATGGAGCATGAGCAGTAATCCGCGGCCATACATGACCCGGCAGGCATAAGAATGGGTCCAGGAGCAGGCGATCGCCTCATGCAGGGACCGTTCTTTCCAAGGGTTCGAGTAGAAGGAGCGCAGCTGCCGGTTCAGGCGCGCGATCGTTTCTTCCGTGCCGCGTATGCCCATTGCGTAAGGGATCATCGTGGCATAATAGTCAGCCGCACCTTCCGCAAAGAGACTGTTCAGATCCTCATCCGGATCATCGAGCACCAGAAAGTTGTGCACTAGTTCGTGCACGAGGGTGGCTTCGATATCCTCATATCGTTGGACGAGGGCGTCGCCATAGCCCATGAGACAGCAGTGCCGCGTGGCGGTGCCGGTCAGTTCGATCTTGAATTTTTTGTCCTTGCGGTACAGGAAAATGAAGTAAGGCCTGGTGTTTCCAGGATAAGCAGCCTCCAGATAGTCATAATACAAGGACATGTTCCGGGTGATGGTGTCGATGAAGCGAAGATCCTCTTCGAACATCAATAGATGCAGGTGCCCGCCGTTGGTATAGTGGCGGATCGCACCAAACGCGAAGCAAAGATCCTTTACCTCCCGATCGGGGAGGTTTTTTTCTTCTATATGACCGATCCCGAGACTGCAGGCGGACACCGACCCGGGCATGGATATGTAATCGATCTCCAGATCCCATGATCCACAGGGATGGAGCAGGAAGGTCTCGGCAAAACCGGTGGCGCCGGAACTGCGGGCATGCAGACTCAGCGCGGGATTGGGCCAGGAAAAAACATCAAAGATCGGCGCCAGATACTGGAGATGGACGGTACCGACCGTGTCCCGCGTAAAGGCATAGTACCGGACGTCAGCCTCTTCGCGGACCTGGATCGTCACTGAACCGGCATCATCAAAAGCCCGGATCTGGGATGCTTCATAATAGGCGGTCAGACAGCCGGCGATGGCCTTCGATAATTGGGCAAAGGCTTCCCCTTGGATCAAGGAGAAGCCTGTCAGTGTTTCGTGGATCCCGATAGAAACCATCACGGAATCACGGGTCTCGGGTTTGAAAAGGTAGGATACCTTACCTGATGACATTTGGTTTCGTGCCTCCGGGATCAGGGTTTATACGCTGAGCTTCCGCTCCATGATCTGTGCCGTGATGATATACATGATCACGGACAGGACAAGGGCGACACAGCAGCTGACCAGCAAAGGTATCGAAACGGAAGTCGATGTCGGGACGTGAGAGGTCGCCAGCCGCAGCACCTTTGTGCAGCCCCAGTTCAGCAGCAGGAAGAATATGAAGCTTACGAAACCATTGAAGCGCTTGCCATTGAGCAGAGCTGCGCTGATGACGATGGAAAGATATGCTGTGGTAAGCGTAAGGATCCAACTGGTGAGCAGAGTAAAGGTAAAAGAAGCAAGGGCTCTTGCATTGATCTCGAGCGGGCGTCCGTTGATCGAGATATTTCTCAGGACATCCTGGATGGTCTCCCACAGGGATTTCAATCCGACTTCTTTAGCAAAGGCCAGCGTGATGTCCAAAGTGCCGAGGGCGAAGAAGAAAGCGCCGGCGATCAGGATGGAAAGGCTGCACTCCAGGACTTTTGAGCCCAGGATCTTATAGCTGCTGTTCGGTGTCATGAAGAGCATGTAGCTCTGCTTGGTATTCATGTCACGGTGCAGGGTCACGATGCTTTCCAGACCGACGATCAGGATGCCGAAAGTGGCAAGGAATACCAGGGCAGCGATGGAAAGGGCAGCTGTGGTGTCATGTTTTCCATACAGTCCGATGAGGAAAGCGACTTCCGCGATCGCGGTGATCGCCAGGATCATCAGTTTGGTGGCTTGGGTCTTACGGAATTCATATTTCATCAATTTAAGCATTGTTCTGTACCTCCGTATGTCCGTAGATCTGACGATAGCGATCCGCCATGGAAACACCCATGGTCATGCGCATGGTCTCAAGATCTACACTTTCTACCAGTTGGCCTTGTTTGATGAACAGGGCTCTGTCTGCAACGGCTTCCATTTCTTCGACCAGGTGGCTGGACAGAAGCAGGATCTTATTATAGGCGGCGAACTGCAGGATGCAGGCGCGGATCTCGTCGCGGGCCAGCAGGTCGATCCCGTTGAAAGGTTCGTCCAGCATGTAGACTTTCGCATCACGGGCCATGGTCACGGCGATCTTCAGTTTGGCCATCATACCGGAGGAGAGGGTCTTGGTCTTCATATCCTCTCTGAGCTCCATGCGCGCCAGCAGGGACTGATAACGTTCCATAGAGAAGTCTTCAAAGAAATCATCATAATAGCGGCCGACATCTTTGATGATCATCCAGGTGTAGAAATAGGGTTCGGTGGACATATAAGCTACTTCGCGGCGGCTTTCGATGCCGACAGGAGCATCGTTATATAACATCTGTCCGGACGTGGGCTTGATCAGGCCGGCGGCCATCTTCATCCAGGTAGTCTTACCACTTCCGTTGGGTCCCAGCAGGGCATAGACATGGCCGGGCTCCAGCCGGACCGAAACATGATCTACTGCACGTACGGAACCAAATACTTTGGTCAATTCTTTGCTTTCCAGCATGTTTATTTTTCCTCCAATTCTAGTATGATCCGGGCGGCTTCCTCGCGGGAAAAGCCCAGTGATTCAACTTTTTGCAGATATTCTTGTAGGGCTTGCCTGGCTAATTCGGTCCGCAGCGCTGTGATACGTTCGGTATCTTCGGTGACGAACGTGCCCATGCCGCGGCGTGTTTCGCAGAGACCTGCTTTTTCCAGTTCCTGGTAGACGCGGGCGGCGGTGTTGGGATTGATGCCGAAGATGACGGCAAGTTCGCGGCCTCCTGGGAGTTTTTCTCCAGGCGGACGAGCCCCGGTCACGATCTCTGTTTCGAGGGCGTTCATGACCTGCAGCCAGATGGGACGCATGGGGTCAAACTGCATGTTCAGGCCTCCTTTCGTTAGTGATATAGTGCACTATTGGAATAGTACACTATGGATGCGGAAATGTCAATAGGTGTTTTGAAGTTTTTTTGAGAAAATTATGAGTCGGGAAGAGAGGATTACGATCCGGAGAGTGCGTGCGTTTTTTTGAGACGTAGTGAGGAGAGGAAGATTACGTTCTGATAAATGATTCTGTATTTTAGAACGTAGTGAAGGGAAGGGGATTACGTTCTGGAATGTGCTTTCGCTATATCAAGACGTAATCATTACGTCGTGAAACTTGACTCTTGTATTCCGGAACGTAATGGAGTGAGAAGGATTACGTTCTATAAATGATTTTCCGATTTTTGAACGTAAATAGGGAGTAAACACTACGTTCCCAGAATTCTACATTTATTTT
>JAFVHC010000283.1 GCA_017474705.1 Bacillota bacterium | reverse complement strand
ATGAAATCAGCTTCTTCTGTACTGAGCAAAATCTGTCTGGGCATATATTTTGTCGTTCTGATCCTTTTCCTTTATCACGCCTTTTCCCGCGACGATATGCTGACATTTATCCACGCCGGCGCGGAGGCGGAGAAGCGCGATTATACGACCGCGTGGGTGCTGGATTCGGGGGAATCCGTGGATATCAGCGAGATCACTGCACAGCGCTACGGCGGAAGCTTTGCGGTATCAAAGGTTCTTCCGGCATTCATGAAGGAAACGGATGCGATCTATTTCTCCACAAGCAATCTGAGTTTCCGTGTTTTTGTGGACGGTGTGCTGATCTATAACTATGATACGCAGGAAAATCTGACGGGTACCGGGGACGGGATCTCGTATCATATGATCGGGCTCGGGACCAAGGACGAAGGACATACGGTGCGGATCGAGGCGGAGGCAGCCTTTGCTGATGGTCATGGCGGCCGCATCAATGACATGCAGTACGGCCCCGAAGAACTGTATCGTTATGCAACGGTGCGCAAAAATCTGCTGGGGTTTGATCTGTCCGCACTGATGATGCTCTTCGGGGTGGTCATTCTGGCCTTCTATTTCGGACTGCGCCGCCGGAATCCGATGATGCGTTCACTCTGGGCACTGGGGCTCTCCGTCATTCTTTTTGGTATGTGGAGTCTTTGCGATACGGGGATACCGCAGTTTCTTTCCGGGGTCATCTACACGGCGAGGGAGATGGTGTACGGGATCCTGCATCTGGCGGGTCTGCCTCTGGTCTATTTTGTCAATTCCAGAACAAAGCTGAAAAGGCCGGTCTACCTGTATCTTTCCTTCCTGGTGACGGTCCTTTGTCTTGGCTGGCTCCTTTTTGCGCGGTATGCGCTCGGTATGGATATGCATACCATGACGGTGCCGATCTATCTGTCTTATATTGCCGAACTCGCCATTCTGGTCATCATGCTTATCGACAATGAACTCTTCTGCCGCAAGCAGGGCGAGTCGTCCTTCATGAAGTATTTCTACATCGGCGCAGGGATTTTTGTCCTCTGCTGTGTCATTGATATGGGCAGGTATTACATCGGAAAGAAGGGATCGATCGGTCATGGAAGCTGGTTCAGGTTCGGGCTTCTGGTCTTCTTTTTCTTAATGGGGCTGCAGCTCTTTTCATGGTGGTCGGAGGAAAAGGTTTCCCTGGAGCGGGACCGCTTCATCAACCGTCTGCTGCAGTATATCATGGGGCCTCTGGAGCCTGACAAAAAGATCGACAAGGTGCTCGAATATCTGTGTGAGGAGCTGCACGCCGACCGGGCCTATATCTTTGAGGACATGCATGACGGGACCTTTGACAATACCTACGAGTATTGCGCCCGCGGCGTCACACCGGAGATCGACAATCTCAAGGGGTTGCCGTATGAGGGAGTCATCGATGTCTGGTACGAGGAATACAAAAAGGGCGGCCATGTGCTGATCTATGATCTGGAGAAATACCGTTCCGTGAGCGAAAACATGTATCAGGTGCTAAAGCCGCAGGGTATCAACACGCTGGTCACGGGTCCCCTGATCCTAGAGGGGGAGTATATCGGCTTCTTCGGTGTGGATAATCCTCCCGCCAAGATAATGGAGGAGGTGTCGGAGATCATCCGGCTCCTCATGTTCTTCCTGTCCGGGCTGGTTGCGCGCAGGGATTACCACAGGCGT
>JAFVHC010000282.1 GCA_017474705.1 Bacillota bacterium | reverse complement strand
CTGTTTTCTGGCCCCGTAGAAGACCTCCAGCATATAATACTTGGAGAACTTTTTCCGGAAATAGAAGCGGCGCTTGGTATCATCCGTGGCGCTGTTGCCCTTCAAGGTGATCGAAGAAACGAAGCCAAGGAAGATGATGGCTGCGCTGGCTGCGAATACGGTGCGGTACAGGCCGACGGTCCCCTTCAGGAAAGAAAAGATCAGGATGATCGCAAGGTACCCCGCCAGCATACCGATCTGATGCACAGCGTTCGTTAGCCCCAAAGCCGCACCGCTCTTGCCCTCCTTCGCATAGGAAAGCGTCATCGAACTGCGCATGCCCAGTTGGATGTGATCACCCAGAGAATAGACGAAGATGGCCAGGATCACTATGACCCGGGTCGCCGGCACGACGGCCTGCATGGTCATGCCCGCCATCATGATCAGCGCGCCAAGCTTGTAGATCCTCTCGGCGGAAAACATGTACAGCACCGCCAGGATGAAAACCAACAGCAGCCCCGGAAGTTCGCGGAAGAACTCGGATACACCTTTGTCGAAGGACGTCATGGAAACGACCTCCGCCAGATAATTGTCGATGATCCCCTTGTACAATCCATAGGACAGTCCAAAAGTGATCAGAGAGATGAAAAAGACACGATACCCGGATTCCGACCGGAACGTCTCAGCCAGTTTTTTCATAGATGGTAAAACTCCTTAACCGCGTTGACGCAGCACTTCATACATCATGACGCCAGCCGCGACCGACGCATTGAGCGACTCCGCCTGTCCCGGCATCGGGATCCGCACGAGCACATCGCACAGATCTGCCGCTTCACGGCTCATGCCACTGCCTTCATTGCCGATGATGATGGCCGTCGGCCCTTGATAGGACGCGTCCGTATAGGACGTGGTCCCCTTGAGATGTGTCCCGATCAATTGCCCGCCCTGGTCATGCACGAAGGCTGCCGCTTCCGCGATATCCTCTACAGACACGACCGGCAGATGGAACAGCGACCCCATGGAGGACCGCACGACCTTCTGGTTGTACAGATCCACCGTTCCTTTGGTGCAGATCAAAGCGTCTGCCCCACAGGCATCCGCCGTCCGCAGGATCGTGCCCGCATTGCCCGGATCCTGCAGGTTTTCCAGAACGATCCAGAAGCCGGCATGCACCGGAACATCCTGCAGTGTATGATCTTTACGGTGCACTACAGCCAAGATCCCCTGTGCATGGACCGTTCCTGCCGCCTTGGCGAACATCGCATCGGATATGCGGTAGTATCTGGCTTCCAGGCGCTCCGGCACGGCACCGGCAAAACTTTCGCTGATCCAGATACTTTCCGTCTGCCAGTCCGGAGCCAGCTCGCTGACAGCCCGCACGCCCTCCAGCACGAAAAGTCCTTCTTTACGTGCCCTTGCCTCCTTCTGCAGCTGCAGAAGCTTTTTATATTCGGCGTTTTTACTGCTTTCTACAGTCAAGATCCTCATGATAGACTCCAAAAAAATATAAGAAAGACCGTTTGCCTGAAAGCCCTGACGGACTTCCAGCAGACGGTCTTTGCTCTTGCATGTTATTCTGCTACGTACGGCATCAAGGACATATGTCTTGCTCTCTTGATGGCGCTGGTCAGCGCACGCTGATGCTCTGCGCAGTTTCCATTGATACGACGGGGCAGGATCTTGCCTCTCTCGGAAACATACTTGCGAAGCTTTGCAACGTCTTTATAGCTGATCGTCTCCGCCGGATTGGCACAGAACGCACAGACGCGCTTTCTGCGGCGGATCGGTCTTTTCTTCATCGGTGCAGCACCTGGCATGTCGAATTACCTCCTTGTAAAGTATCAGTAGTTAGTATCAGAAGGGCAGATCCTCGTCTTCGATATCATCATCGATCGGCATGAAGCCGTCGTTTCCGCCCTGCGGCTTCGCGTATGACTCGGGCTGAGCATACGGAGCCGGCTGCTGGTTGTTGTAATTGGAACGTCCGGAACGCTGGTTATTGTCGCTCGGTGCAAAGTCGCCCTGCTGACCGCGGCCTTCAAAAGAAGCACGGCTCTCGGCGAAATGCTGCTCGCTGACGATGACGTCCGTCGACCAGCGGCGGTTGCCATCACGATCGTCGTAACTGGAAACACGCAGCTCCCCGACGACAGCGACCATCATACCCTTGCGGAAGTACTTGCCGGCAAACTCGCCGCGGCTTCCGAAAGCGACACAGTTGATAAAGTCCGCATCCGGCTCGCCCTCGCGCTTATAGGAGCGATTGACAGCCAGAGAGTAACGGCATACGGCGGTCTGCTGACCGCTCTGCCCGTACCGGACTTCCGGATCTCTCGTTAAACGACCCATTAAGATAACTTTGTTCATCACATGACCTCCTTCAGGTTTCGGTCTTGTGCTATTACTTCTCGTCTGCAGAAACGATCAGATAACGAAGAACGGTTTCCTGCATGATGCGGAGATCTTTTTCAAGTTCGACCGCCATAGCAGGCTCGGCTTCGGTCTGGATGAAGTAGTAGTAACCTTCGACTTCCTTACGGATCTCGTAAGCAAGACGGCGTTTGCCCCACTCTTCAACCTCTGTGACCGTGCCCTGATACTTTTCGATGTAGCCTTTGATCTGCTCGATGACCGCTGCTCTTTCTTCGTCGGTCAGGTTTGCGGATGCAACAACTGCAACTTCGTATTTGTTCATCTGGTACACCTCCTTTTGGTCTTTGGCCCTCCCCTGCGGGAGAACAAGGATTAGATTCATGCAAAACAGGATTATAGCACGAAAAACGGACAGATACAAGCAAAACTTTTCAGATTTTGCAAAATTTTTCGGGAACGCCCCGCTTATTATTTATTAGGCTGTTTTTCGTCCTTTGTACAGTGTCTTCAAACAAAACAGAAGCGGCTCCTTAAGATCAGAGCCGCTTGTTTTCTAAAACAAAACTCTTAATATGTGGAGATATTGATATTAGTCTGCCAGACGTCCAGAGACGGTTTTTTCTTCATGGCCAAAGCTTCATTGATGTCAAAATCCACATATTT